>CAYZND010000155.1:0-7910 GCA_964479495.1 uncultured Mesoterricola sp. | reverse complement strand
CCGGGCACCTATGCCGACCTGGAGGCCTCCCTCCTGCGCCAGAAGGCCGGCGGTTCCCCCGGCCCGAGCCCCCGGTGCGCCCGCTGGCAGCCCACGAGCGGCTCCACGAGCCGCCGGAAGTGGATCCCCTATCCGCCGGAGCTCCTGGGGGAGTTCGACGCCGCCGCCGGCGCCTGGCTGGTGGACCTGGCCCTGCAGCACCCCGGGGCCTTCGCAGGGCGGCACTATTGGAGCCTCTCCTGGCTCCCGGCGGAGTTGCGGGCGGAGGGTGCGGACAGCGACGACCTCTCCCTCCTGCCCGCCTGGAAGCGCTGCGCCCTCGGCCGCGTCATGGCCGTGCCCCCCGCGGTGGCGGGCCTGCCCACCAACACGGACGCCCTGCGCGCCACGGCCGCCTGGCTGGCCGCCCGGGGCAACCTTGCGCTCCTGAGCGTCTGGAGTCCCACCTTCGCCCTCGCCCTCGTCCGGATCCTGTCCGAGGACCGCGAGGCCATCGCGGAGACCCTGCGCACCGGAGCCTGGGACCTGCCCATTCCCGCGCCGAAGAGTCCCTCGGCGGCACGCCTCCTGGAGGACTGGGACGGCGTGCCCTCCCCGGCCTTCCTCACCGCGCTGTGGCCCCGCCTGCGGCTGGTGAGCGCCTGGGACTCCGCCGCGAGCGCCGCCCATGCGGCGACCCTGGCGGGCCTGCTGCCCCGGGCGGCCTTCCAGGGCAAGGGCCTCTGGGCCACGGAAGGCGTGGTCTCCCTGCCCTTCCGGGAACGCCTGCCCCTGGCGCTCACGAGCCACTTCCTGGAGTTCCGGTGCCTCGCCACGGACCGCCTGCACCCTGCCTGGGCGCTGGAGGAGGGCCAGGAGCTGCAGCCCCTCCTCACCACCTCCGGCGGTCTGGTGCGCTATGGCCTCGAGGACCGGGTGAAGGTGACCGGCTTCCTGGAGCGGACGCCCTGCCTCGCCTTCCTGGGGCGCCTCGGCGGCACCGACCTGGTGGGCGAGAAGCTCGACGCCTCCGCCGTGTCGGAGCTGCTCACCGCCCTCGGCGACCGCCACGGCGTGCGCTGCCTGACGCTCTTCGCCGTGGAGGGCGGCCGGCCGGGCTACTGCCTGGTGGCGGAGGGCCGACCCGGCGGCGAGGCCGGATTGACCCAGGACCTCGAGTCGGGCCTGGCCCGCCACCACCACTACCTCCTGGCCCGGGAGCTGGGGCAGCTCGCCCCTGCCCGGGCCCTGGTGCTGCCCGAGGCGGAAGCGTTCCTGTCGCTCCGCGCCACTCGCCTCGGCCTCGCCTCGGGTGCCGCGAAGGTGGCCTCCCTCCAGGCCTGGGGCCTGCCCCTCCCCCCCGAGCGGCTGATCGAAGGGATGGACAGGCCCTGCTGACCGAGGCCTCCTCGGTGCGCACGCTGATCCCGGATCAGCCCCGCAGCCGCCTCGCCAGCTCCAGGAAGGTGGTCAGTCCAGTGGTCGTGAGGGACAGGGTGCGCGCGTCCGTCGGTGCACCTGCCGCGTCCAGGTTCGTGTCGGCGCTGGGCACGCTGAGCACCTGGGGCATCGCGATCGCACCCATGTTGGCCAAGGTCGGCCGCCAGCCCATCACGCCGCCCAGGGTGCCCGGGGAGCAGGCCCCCAGCAGCACCGGCAGGCCGGTCCAGGGGCTCGGCTTCTGCACGGACAGCCAGTCCACAGCGTTCTTGAGGTGGGCCGGAATGCCGGCGTTGTACTCCGGGCTGACGAGGATCAGCCCCTGGGCCTTCCGGAGCTTCTCGTGCATGCGGACCACGGGCTCCGGCACCCCGAGGCCGTCCTCGTAGAGCGGCAGGCGCAGGTCCTCGCCCACGAAGGAGACGGGCTCGTGGCCCTCCGCGCGGAGCCGGCCCTCCAGGTAGAAGAGGAACCGCCGGTTGAGGGAGTCGGAGCGGAGACTGCCGCCCAGCAGAGCGATGTGCATGGGATCTCCTTACCCTTTGAAGTCGACCACCACATGTGAGCCATCACAGAAAGGCTTGCGGGCCGAGGCGCCGCAGCGACAGAAGGCGGTGGCGCCCGAGCAGGGCTGCTCGGAGCCATCGGGCCGCACGAGCGTCACCTCCCCACGCACGACCAGCGGCCCGTCTGGCACCAGCTCAGCCCTCACACCGGACGGAGGAGCCTCGGCATCGGGACGGACCACGCTCAGGGCTCCCGAAGGGCACTCCGTCACCTGGCGCAGGACCTCCTCCATCCCCGCCGCGCTCAGATCCACCCAAGGCCGCCTCGACGGATCGAAGACGGCGGGCAGGCCATGGAAGCAGCGGGTGGAGTGGATGCAGAGATCCGGCTGCCAGAGGACGGTGATGCCGTCGCGGGTGTAGCGCTTGACGATCCCGTGCCGCATGGGAGCCTCCGGGGGTGCCCCACGGCGGGCGAATCACTCCTCTTCGCCGTTCACCTCGTCCGCCAGCACCAGGTCCGCGCCGCCGCCCTCCTGCTGGGTGGCGTAGAGGTCCCGGTAGAGGCCGGGTGCGGAGATGAGCTCGGCATGGGGACCGCGCTGCACGATGCCCTCCTCGGTGAGCACGATGATCTCGTCCACCTCGCGCACCGTGGACAGCCGGTGGGCGATGATGAGCGTCGTGCGGCCCTTCACGAGGCGCTTCAGGGCCTCCTGCACCATCCGCTCGCTCTTGGCGTCCAGGGAGCTGGTGGCCTCGTCCAGGATCAGGATGCGGGGATCCTTCAGGAAGGCCCGGGCGATGGCGAGCCGCTGCTTCTGGCCGCCGGAGAGCTTCACGCCCTTCTCGCCGATGTTCGTGTCGTAGCCGTTGGGCAGCTCCGCAATGAAGTCGTGGGCGTTGGCGTCCCGGGCCGCGGCCTCGAGCTCCGCCCGGGTGGCCCCTTCCCGGCCGTAGGCGATGTTCTCCCGCACGGTGCCCGCGAAGAGGAAGACATCCTGCTGGACGATGCCCACCGCCTTCCGCAGCTCCTTCAGGCGCAGCTCCCGCACGTCCGCCCCGTCCAGGCGCACGGCGCCGGACTGGGGTTCGTAGAAGCGGGGGATCAGGTTGCAGAAGGTCGTCTTGCCGGCGCCGCTCGGCCCCACCAGCGCCACCGTGGAGCCCGGTGCGATCTCCAGGTCCAGGTTGCGGAACACGTGGCGGTTGCCATCGTACGAGAAGCTGACACCCTCGAACTGGATGCGGCCCTGGAGGGGCTCCGGGAGGGGCCTGGCGCCCGGCCGCTCCTGGACCTTGGGCTCCTCGTCCATGATGGTGAAGAAGCTCTTCAGGCCCGCGCGCAGGCGCTGGATGATCTCCACGGTGCGTGTGAGGCGCTCGATGGGCTCGAAGCACACCGCCGAGTAGGAGACGAAGGCCACGAAGGAACCCAGGGACAGGCTGCCCTTCACCGCGAAGTAGCCCCCCGCGGCGATGACCAGCAGCCGGGCCAGGTCCCGCAGCAGGTCCACGCCGCCGAAGTACCAGCCCAGCGTCTTGAGCACGGACCGGAACAGGCCGTAGTTGGCTTCGTTCAGCTCGCCGAAGCGCTGGGCCTCGGTCTCCTCCCGGGCGAAGGACTGGACGACACGAATTCCAGCGATGATGTTCTCCGTCTTGGCGTTCACCTCCGCGGTGGCGTCGTTCACCTTCTCGAAGCCGGTCATGATGCGCCCGCCCAGCAGGCCCGTGTAGAGCGCCATCAGCGGGAAGGGCAGCAGGCAGATGAGCGCCAGGGGGACGTGCAGGGAGAAGAGCACGGCGAAGCTTCCCGCCAGGGTGGCGAAGGCCAGGAGGATCTCTTCGGGGGCGTGGTTCACGGAGTCCGAGACCTTGCCGATGTCGTTGGTGAGCCGTGACATCAGCTCGCCCGTCTTGCGCTCGTCGAAGAAGGAGAAGCTGAGGCTCTGCAGCTTGGCGAAGAATTCGCGGCGCATGTCCCGCTCCATGCGGGCCGCCATGGCATGCCCAGCGTAGAGGGTGTAGAACTCCGCCCCGTACTTGAACAGGGCCAGGAGGCCCACCCCCAGCGCGATGCGCAGGATCAGGCCCAGGTCCTTCGCCGGCACCGCCGTGTCGACGATGACCTTCAGGAAGTAGGGCACCGCCACGCCGATGGCGGCCAGCAGGAGCACGGCGGCGAGGTCGGAGAGGAGGATGGCCTTGTAGGGACGGTAGTACGCCCAGAGCCGGGTCAGCAGATCCCGCTGGGAGTAGTGCTTGGATTCATGCATGGGAAAGTGGCCTTTCGTGGCCCCCCAGGGGCCGGGGCCCGCGCCGGGAAGCCGCGGAGGCACGCTTCGGTGCATCCGTCGCTCACGCGAGGCAGGGGCGTCGATTCATTTACTCCGACATCCGGAAGGACGCCGTCGAGGGGATGGGCAGGAGAAGGTGGGGAGCGGGCCTACGCTGTGATGCCGGCCCGGACCACCACCGGGCGGGAAAGGATGTCAGCAGTCCACATTAGGCACTCCACCAAGAAGGAGCACAGCTTAGCACCGACCGTCGAAGCCGTCACCCGCGAAGGCCGCAACCTCGTACCATTGAGATTCTCCAGAATCACACCTGCCAGGGCGGACCATGGAACCAGAGACGACGTATCACCCCCCGGAGCGGCGCTCCCTGCCGGACGAGCTGGCCCGCCAGGCCGCCACCTGGGTGGACAACCCGATCCTCCACGAGGTGCTGGAGGCCGTGGACGGCTTCGTGGTGCTCGCCAACCTGAACCACCAGATCCTGCTGGCGAACCTGCCCTTCCTGAAGGCCTCGGGCCGCTTGGAGGGCAAGGATCTACAGGGCTGGCGCTTGGGCGAGGTGCTGGGCTGCATCCACGTGCCCGAGGGCTCCGACGGCTGCGGCACCTCCCCGGCCTGCGCCCAGTGCGGCATTGCCAAGGCCCTGGGCGACATCCGCCAGGGCGGAGTCCGGGTCTCGTACGAGTGCCTGCTCACCCGCAGCACACCCGCGGCACGCCTGGAGGCCATGGAGCTGAAGGTGAAGTCCACGCCCTTCCCTACGCCCGGCGCGGAGCAGATCCTCCTGGTCTGCCAGGACATCAGCTCGGAGAAACGCAAGGAGGTCCTGGAGTCGGTCTTCTTCCATGACGTCCTGAACACCCTCTCGGGCCTGCGGGGCTGGACGAACGTGCTCAAGGCCGGCCTTGGCGACACGGCCCGGGCCGTCCAGAAGCTGGATGCGCTCTCGGAGCGCGTGCTGAACGAGATCAAGTCCCACCGCCTGATCACCCAGGCGGAGCGGGGCGAGCTGGCCGTGCGGAAGGAGGCCATTCCCCTGGCGGGCCTGCTTGCGGACTGGCAGGCCGCGGTGGAACAGCACCCGAGCTGCGAAGGCCGGACGGCCGTCTTTCAGTCACTGAACACCGAACGGACGATCCAATCGGACCCCGACCTCGTGCGGCGCATCCTCCTGAACATGGCCCTGAACGCCCTGGAGGCCACGGATCCAGGCGGGACCGTCACCGCCTGGGTGGACGCGGGGGAAGGCGAGGTCGCCTTCTGTGTCCACAATGCGCGAGAGATCCCGCCCGCCGTGGCCCAGCGCATCTTCCAGCGAAGCTACAGCACCAAGGCCACCCGGGGCCGCGGGCTCGGGACCTACAGCATGAAGCTCTTCGGCGAGTCCTTCCTGGGGGGCGAGGTGGGCTTCACCACGTCCGCCGAGGGCGGCACCGTCTTCCGGTTCAAGCTGTCCTCCTGAGATCCCACCACCTCAGCGCCCCGTAACCGATGGCGGTGAGCAGGGCCACACCGCCCACGGGGAGCCAGACGGCCCGGGTATCGAAGGTGCGCGTGATGAATCCCGCCGCCAGGGGTGCCACCGCGTTGCCCACCACGTAGCTCGTGGAGATCACCGAGTTGATGCGCGCCCGGTGGGAGCGCGCGGCCCGCTCGGCCACGAAGGCATTGCCGTTGGTGGCGCCGAGGATCTCCCCCAGCGTCCAGAAGGCCGTGGCCGCGAGGATGAAGGGCAGGCCGTGGGCGAAGGTGTAGGCCCCGAAGCCGATGCCGAAGATGACCGCACTGACCGCGATGCCGGTGAGGGTCGGCAGCCGCCGCGTCAGCCAGGTGAGCGGCACCGTGAACAGCACGACGGTGAGGCCATTGATGGCCATCACGGTGCCGAAGGCCTTCGGCCCGCGGATCTCGCCGAGCAGGTCCTTGAGGAAATAGGGAAGGGCGAAGGTGTGCTGGGCGTAGACGAAGGCGGAAAGCACGCAGAGTCCTGCGTAGATCGCCAGGACAGGATCGCTCCGCATCACCGCGAAGGTGCTGGCGGCATCCTCCTCGTCCTCTCCGCCCTGCGTCGCCCTGCGAGGCTCGGGCACGAAGAGGAACACCGCCAGGGCCGCCAGGAGCAACACGAGGGCATTGCCCAGGAACAGGCCTCGGGGAGCCGTCGTGAAGAGGTAGCCCCCAATCAGAGGCCCCACCGAGAAGCCGATGTTGTTGCCCCAGTAGAGGAGGGAGAAGGCCGACTTGAGGCGCTCGGGAGGCACCACGTCCGCCACCACCGCGTTGATGGAGGGCCACGTGCCGTTGAGGGCCCCCAGGGCGAAGGCAGCCACGAACGGCAGCGCCGGACGGAAGCCCATGGCCGCGCACACGAGAAAGGAAGCGGCCGTGATCGTCTGCAGCAGGATGAGGGTGCGCCTGCGACCGAAGGAGTCCCCCAGCTTGCCCCCCAGGATCATGCCGAAGGCCGCCACCAGCGTGCCCATGAACATGAAGGCCCCGGCCCTGGCGTTGTCGTAACCCAGCTTGATGGAGAGCATCATGGCCAGGAACGGCGTGACGAAACCGCCCGCGGAGATGACGAAGCGCACGAAGAGGAGCGCCCAGACTTCGCGGGGAAGATGCTTGAGGTGACCGAGGGGCGAAGCCATCCTAAGAGCCTACCTCGCCCCGGAGTCCCGCATGCACCATCACCGTCCCTACGACGATGCCCAGGACGACTTCCGCCGGCTCTGGGACTTCATCAGCCAGGACTATGCCGAACGCTCCGGCCACTTCCGCTGGACCCACGGCCGCCTCTCGGACTGGAAGTACAACCTCGTGACGGACCGCAAGTGGGTCCCCACCTTCCTGTCCCGCGGGGCGCACCTCTGGCTCGACCCTTTCGGAACGGTGCTCGGGGTGGCCCTCAACGAGAACATGGCCTCCACCCTGACCTTGCTGACCCGCGCACGGCACGCCTACCTGTTCGAGGAGATGCTGCACTGGGCCACCGAGGCCTGGGCCGGGTATGCGAAGCCGGATGGGGAGGGCCCGGGGTACCTCTTCACGCTCCTCGATCCCTTCAGCGCCCATGAGCAGGCCGTCCTGGCCGCCCACCGCTGGGAGGACCTGGGGCCCACGGAGCTGACCCGCCGCTACGACGTGGCCGCCAAGGCCGCGGAACCCCTGGCGCTGGCGGAAGGCTTCCGCCTGGTGACCATGCAGGAGGACCCGAACTTCGCCTCCAAGCAGCGTCTCCACCACAGCGGCTGGCACCAGGACAAGCCCGTCACCGACCTGCACCTGCGGATCTTCGAGTACAACCGCACCTCGCCCATCTACAACCCCGCCCTGGACTTCTCCGCGGTGGCCCCCGACGGCGAGCACGTGGCGGGCTGCATCGCCTTCGTGGACTACGAGCACGGCTACGCCGAGATCGAGAAGGTCTGCACCCACTCCGCCTACCGCCGCCGCGGCCTCGCCGAGGCCGTGATCCGGACGTGCTTCCGGGAGCTGCACCACCTCGGCATCCGCACCGCCTACATCACCGGCGAGAACGATGCGGCGGTGAGCCTCTACGGCAAGCTCGGCGCCGCGGAAGCCTGGCCGCTGAACACCTGGCGGAAGGCCATGACCCCGGATCCAAAGCTTCCCTAGCACTACTGTGTTAATAACGGCTTGCATATAGCTCGACTCGGCCCATCCT
>CAYZND010000154.1:0-8018 GCA_964479495.1 uncultured Mesoterricola sp. | reverse complement strand
TGTCGCTGCGCTGGAGCAGTTCGGCCATCTCCTTGCGGAGGCGGTCCAGGTCCGGTTGGAACCCCTGCCGCTTGTCTTTCTTCCAGATGCCCACCTTGGCTGCGATCATCCCCGCCAGGAAGTCCCCCGTTCCCCCGGTGGAAAGCCCCCGGTGTCCAGTGGTGTTGACGAGGAGAGAGGACTGACCGCCTCCGGCCACCACGCTCTGGGCCCCCTTCAGCGCCAGGATGCCGGGCCCATCCGCCACCTGCTTCGCCCGGCTCAGTCGTTCGGAAGTCTGGTGGGAGAGTGCCCTGCCTTGCCCGAACAGGCGGGAGAACTCTCCGGGATGCGGCGTGATGACCGTCTCCGGTCGCTGCATCCACCTTGCGCCTTCGCCGTCCCGCAACGCCGAGGCATCCAGCACCAAGGGGCCGTCCCATTCAGGGACCTCGCTCACGCCGCCCGGTCCCACCAGGAGTACATCGATGCCCTCGGGAACCCGCCCTTCCCAGGGCCGCACCATCGCTTCGGGAACCTGGACAGCCACTTCGGCCCGGATCTCCGCATCGGGCAGGACCGTGACCAGCCCCGCCCCCATTCGCAGGGCTCCCAGCGCCGCAAGCACCGCCGCCCCGCTCATCCCTGGGCTGCCGGCCCGGATGGCCACATGCCCCAGGTCCCGCTTGTGGGTGTCCCAGGGGCCCACGAAGGGCTTGTCGGGACGTTCGATGAGGTGGATGCCCGCTTCCGGCTGACCCCGCAGGGGGATGGGGATGATCGTGATCTCCCCGCAGAGGCTCCGGGCAGGCCGCAGGCCGTGGCAGACCTTCAGGTGGCCGAAGCAGGCGGTCCTATGGGCCTGGATGGCGGGGCCTGCCACATCCGTGGAACTGGGATCGAGGCCCGTGGGCATGTCCAGCGAGAGCACCTGGAAGGCTGCGCCGCGCAGGACCGTCTCGTGCATCAGGGTGACCCAGGACTCCGCAAGGTCACGCAATGGAAGGCGCGTCCCCAGCCCGAAGAGGCCATCCACCACCCAGCCGTCGAAGGTCGCAATGGCTTCGCGGGGCTGCAGCGTGTACCGGTAGGTGCCTCCAAGCCCCTCCCAGAGCCGGGCCTGGATGGCCGCGTCCCCCTGCCATCGCGGTTCAACGTCCAGGGCCCAGACCTCCACCTGCCGCCCCTGAAGCCGCGCCAGCCTCGCGAGGGCGAGGGCATCGCCTCCGTTGTTGCCGGGACCCGCCAGGACATAGATGGGCTGGCCGTCGGGTATCAGCGCCAGGGCACCCAGGGCGGCGTGCTCTTGTAGGACCAGCGAAGGGATGCCCCATTCCTGGATGGCACCGTCTTCCAGGGCTCTCATCTCGTGCGCGGTCAGCAGTGGAATCATGGGCGGTCGTCCACGGAAAGGTTGGGCCAGGCGTCGGGGAAGTGCGCCGGGGCCTCACTCAGGATACAGCCGGAGCCTGTCCTCCAAGGCGCCGATGACGGCTGGCAGCATGGATTCGGCCGTTTCGATCCAAGCTTGGAGGTCACTGGGCAGGGCGGTTTCGGCTTCATGCTCGATGCGGGCCCCCAGGGCTGACAGCTGGAGGGCTCCGATGGTCGCGCTGTTGGACTTGAGATCGTGAGCCAGCCGACTGAGAAGGTTCAGATCTCCCGAGGTCAGGGCGGACTTCATCCGCTCCATCCGCGTCGGGACATCCTGCAGGTAGCTCTGCACCATCTCCGCGATGGCTCCCGGCCCTGAGACGGACTCGAGGTATTCGAGCCCCCTCCAGGTGTGTGCATCCAGTTCGACCGGGTCCATGGGAGCCCTAGACCATCCGGCCGGCCATGGGTGCGCCCCCCAGCAGGTGGACATGGAGGTGGAATACCGTCTGCCCGGCGTGGGGGCCGCAGTTGGCCACGAGCCGCCAGCCGCTGCCGTCGACCCCGGAGCGCTTGGCCAGTTCCTGGGCCACCAAGGCCACATGGCCCAGCAGCGTGGACTGGGCGGGCGTAAGGTCGTTCAGTCCCGGGATGTGGGTGCGGGGCACGATCAGCACGTGGAGGGGCGCCTGAGGGGAAATGTCCTTGAAGGCCACGACATGGTCGTCCTCGTAGACAATGTTCGAGGGGATCTGCTTCTCGATGATCTTGCAGAAGAGGCAATTCGGATCCGTCATGGGGGGCTCTCCTTGTTCCACATCATCTTGCATCAACCGGAAATTCCGCAAAACACCGGGAGCATCGGCCGCCTCTGCGTATCCACCAACAGCGCGCTGCACCTGGTCCATCCCCTTGGTTTCGACACCTCCGACTACTACTTGAGAAGGGCAGGACTGGACTACTGGGAGAAGCTGGCTCCGACCCACTACCAGGACTGGGCGGATTTCCTTGCCCGCTGCCCCGCCAAGCGGCTCTGGTTCCTGACGACCAAGGGAAGCCGCTTGCATACCCAGGTGGCCTACGAAGAGGGCGATGGCCTGGTACTGGGCTGCGAAACCAAGGGCCTGCCCACGGAGATCCTCGAGGCTTTTCAGGATCGCTTGGTGAAGATTCCCATGCCGGGGGACTTCCACCGCAGCCTGAACCAGGCCCAGGCGGCCGCGGTGGTCCTCTACGAGGCCCTGCGGCAGATCCACCGCTGGTGACGGAGCCTCACCGCCAAGGGCAGCGTGCCGTCACCTGCATCCGGAACCCCCGGGGCTCCACCGTCAGTTCGGCACGATCCCTCGCAAACGCAGGCTCTCCATCCAGGTGCCAGGGCTGAGCGGTCTCGAACCTCAGATGAGCTCGCAGGAGACGCCCTTCCCTTCGGAGCGTGGTCCGTCCCTGTTCCCGGAACAGGGGCGGAATCCGGAGGAGCAGATCCGCGATCCCCGGCCGATCCAAGGTCACCCATTGGAGGTGGCCATCCGTAGGATCGGCTCCAGGAGCGATCCACAGACCGGAGCCGTACTGGGGCAGGTTCGCAAAGCAGAGGCTCCAGGCCTTGGCCGGAAATCCGGGCTCATCCCACTGAAGCTGGGATTCGGGATGGGTGCGCAGCAACCGCAGACAGAGGCGCGCATAGTTCCAGAAGCCCCTTCCCTCCAGGTGGTCGAAGGCATGGGCGATGGCCGCCTCGAAACCGGTGCCGCAGACATTCAGGAAGGGCACCCCGTCCAGACGCGGCAGATCCATGGCCAGTTCGCAGCCCGTCAACAGAGCGACGATCGCCTCGGCGGGCTCCACGGGTGTCCGCAGTCCGCGCACCAGGCCATTACCGCTGCCGCCCGGGATGGCCGCCAGGGGAACCGGGCAGCCGGCTTGCAGAAGCGCCCGTCCCGCGTGATGGATGGTGCCGTCGCCACCCCAGACCAGGAGCGGACCGCAGGCACGGGAGGCCTGCTCAATCCAGGGCGTGTAGTCCCAGGGTGGCCCCATGGGCGCAGGCTCAACCCGGCCGCGAAGCTCCGCGGGGAGCAGGCCCATCAGGCCATCGATGTTCTTTCCGCGCGGCCCCGAGCGGGGGTTGAAGACCAGGGGCAGCTTCTTCATGCGGAGTCACCCGGGACGGAAGCCTTGAAGCGCCCGGGGTCGGCGGTCAGCGCCAGATCCACGCCCGTCACTGGATGCTTGAAGCGGAGCATCCAGGCATGGAGCCACAGCTGATCCGACGGAGCGCCTCCGTAGAGGCCATCGCCCATGACGGGATGGCCGAGGTAAGCCAAATGGACCCGGATCTGATGGGTCCGTCCCGTCTGAGGCTCGGCCACGACCCATGATCCCGGGATGAGCCCCGTCGCCTCATCCGAGTCGAGCGGCCGGAAGAGCGTTCTGGAGGGCTTGGGATCCAGCAGATCCCCCTCACAACCAAAGCGGGCGGGCTTGGCCAGCCTGAGCCGCCCGATGGGCTGCTCCACCATCACCGGCTCCAGGGGTGAAGAGACCCGGGCCAGATAGATCTTCTGGAGGGTCCGTTCCTGGAACTGGCTTCCCAGATCGGCCTTGGGATCCTTGGCCAGCACCAGGATGCCGCTGGTGCCCTGGTCCAGGCGATGGCAAAGGATGAGCCGCTGGCCGGGACGCTGCCGCGCCATCAGGGCCATCAGGTCGTGCTTGTCCGAAGCCTGGGTGCCCTGGGTCGCGACCCCCGCAGGCTTGTTAACCACCAGGAGCCATTCGTCCTCATAGATCACGGGAATGTCCAGTTCCCGAGGCACCCCCAAGGTGTCATCCAGCGCCACCCGCACCTCGGTGCCGGGCGGAACCAGCTTGCTGGCCACCCGGATGCGCCGCTTATCCACCTGGACGCCGCCCAGCTTGAGGATCTCCCGGACCTTGCGGCGACTCAGGCCGGTGCGCAGGGAGACCAGCTGATCCAGACGCAACGACGCCTCCGCAGCCTCCACGGTGAACTTCCAGCTCTGTACGGCCATGGCTCCAGGCTATCAGGCCTTCCGGTCGAACCAGACACACTGCTAGGGTGTTCCCATGCCCGCCACCGATGACCTGCACCGGCCCAAGGGCCGGATCCTGACGCTGGCCGCCCTGCTGGGCAGGCAGGTCCGGTTTTCACTGGAGCGGGTGGGTTCGGCGGCTTGGCTGATGACCCGAGCCATCCGCGGATTCTTCACCCTGAGGCTCGATCAGCTCGGAGTCATCCACCGGGTGGTGCGCATGCAGATCCGCTTCACGGCCCTGGATGCCCTGCCGCTCACGATGATCACGGCCCTTCTCCTGGGAGGCATCACCCTCATCCAGGTCTTTGGCCAGCTGTCCTCTTACGGGGCGGAGAGCTACCTGAGCCAGCTGCTGGCCAAGCTCGTTATCCGCGAACTCGGCCCGCTCATGGTGGGAGTCATCGTCATTGGGCGCAGCGGAACGGCCATCGCCGCGGAGATGGCCTCCATGAAGCTCAGCGGGGAGGTGGATGCGCTCGTTGCCATGGGTGTCAACCCCATCCAGTACCTGCTCGTCACCCGGATGGTGGGGGGCATGATCTCCGTCTTCTGTCTGATCATCTACTTCGACGCCACCGCCCTGCTCGGAGGCTTCCTGGTGGCCTGGTCCCGCCTGCCACTGTCCATCGCCCATTTCCTACACTCCCTCATGGATGTCATCGGTGCCCGCGAGCTGGCCATCACCTTCCTGAAGGCGATCGTCTTCGGTGCCGCAGTTCCGCTCCTCTGCGCATCCTACGGCCTTCGCGTGCGCAGGAGCACCACGGAGATCCCCCAGGCCGTCACCCGGGCGGCCGTGGCTTCCCTGCTCCTGGTCTTCGTGACGGGCTCCCTGCTCTCCGCGGCCTTCTATGGCTGACGTCATCCTGCAGTTCGAGGATGTCGTCCTCCACTCGGAGGAAGGCAAGATCGTTTTTCAGGGGCTCGACTGGTCGCTGGATCGAGGTCTCAAGGTCAATCTCCGTGCCGTGCCGGCCAGCCAGGCCTCGGCTCTCTTCGGGCTGGCGGCGGGCATCACACACCCTCACCGGGGCCAGGTCATGCTCGACGGCACGCCCTTTGCGCCCTACGCCCACGATCATCCCTTCCTGCGTCGAGGCGCCTTGGGCTGGGTGCCGAGGGAGGGGGGGCTGCTGGTGAACTTGTCCCTGGTGGACAACATCGTGTTGCCGCTGATCTTCGCCCAGCGCACGAAGCGATCGGAAGCGGAGGCCAAGGCTGCGGAGGCCTTGCAGGCCACGGGCCTCCAGGAGGTCGCGGACCACCGCCCCCACGCCCTGGATCCCAGCGAGCGCTGGCTCGGGGCCCTGGCCAGGGCCTGGGCCATGGCTCCCGAACTGTGGCTCGTGGATGAGCCCTCAGGATCCCTGCACCGCCGCCATCAGGAAGCCGCCGCCACCATCCTGGACCAGGTGGCCTCTTCGCCAGCCACCGTGGTCATAGCGGGGGACGAGGGCTGGATCCCTTGGATTTCGATGCAGGTCATGAAGCTGGAACATGGGAAACTGAAGCACGGGGATCATGATGCGGTTCGAACGTGATGACGCCAAGATCGGCTTGTTGGTGTTCCTCGCCGGAGCCGTGTTCGTGGGTCTGGTTTTCTACCGGAGCCTGACGGCCGTGGTCAAGCAGGAGGCCATCCTCAAGGTGAGGCTGACCGATGCCTCGGGGCTCGAAGCGGGCACGGAGGTCCAGCTCCAGGGTCACCGGATCGGGCAGGTGAACCAGATCGCGCTGAAGCGCGAGGGACCGGAATACTACTTCCTCGCCACGATTGGCATACGTCCGGACATCGTGCTCTGGAAAGGCACCATCGCCATTGTCGCGTCGAAAGGCATCGGCAGCTCCTTCCTGGATCTCAACCTGCCGCCTCCGGAGAACCGCCTGACCCCCTTGGAACATGATTCCATCCTCTATGGAGAGACCGGCGCATCCCTGGGTACGCTGATCACCGAGGTGCAGGGATTTGTGCAAAACCTCGATGGCACCCTCAATGAGTTGAAGGGGCATCTGAAGGAGAAGGGGCTTGGCGCCGTGCTGGATCATCCCCAGGTGCGCAAGGTGCTCCTGGACCTGGATGCCACACTGCTCGAGTTCCGCAAGGTTGCCGTCCGAGGCGATGTCCTGCTCAAGCACGGGCAGGACTCCGCCGAGACCCTCGATCGCAGCCTGACCAGTCTCGAGAAGAGCGCGCTGATGATCGAGTCCCTGCTGGACAAGCGCTCAGGCGACCTCGACGACATCATCGGAAACCTGTCCTCCCTCATCAAGGAGCTGCAGAGTCTCAGCACCGACATGCACAAGCTCCTCAAGGACAGCGGTCCCGAGATGGAAGGCAGCCTGCGCTCCCTGCACCGCAACCTCAAGTCCACGGAGGAGCTGCTGGAGCTGCTCAAGAACAAGCCCAGCCGGATCTTGTGGGGCACACCTTCGGCCGCGGAGAAGGAAGCGGCCCGGAAGAAGGCCTTGGAAAACCAGAGCCAACAGAACCAAGGCCAGGAGCCGTCTCCGGCTCCATGACCTTGCCTCGGCTACGCGTGTCACGTGGATGGGTCCGTGATCACTTGCGGAAGTACATCATCGGCGCGTCGGGCCGTCCCACGAAGCACTGGTAGCGGAAGCCGTTCCGCTTGATGGTCTCCAGGGCCAGCCGGGCGTTGGCCTCGGAAGCCTTGAAGTCCAGGAGGGCCATGGAATCCTGGACGACCTTCCAGCGGCCATCGACCGACTTCACTTCCAGCCGATCGGGATCGAACTCGATGGCATCCTCTCCAAGATAGGAGCCAGAGGGGACACCCTTCTTGGTCTTGAAATACTGCATGCCACCGTCGGCTCGACCGATGAAGCACTGCGCGTTCATGTCGTAGTGCTTGATGACCTGGAGTGCTTTCAGGGCGCTGAAGGCGTTGTCTCCGAAGTTGAGCACCACCTTGTCCCCGTCGACCAATGCCCAGCCGCCCGAGCGGAACTTGACCTTGACCTTGTCGGATCTGAAGGCGGTGCAGTCCTCGACGGCCGCAGGCAGCGTCACGACAGGCAACGTGACGACGATCGGCGGCCCGTCCTTGCGGAAGTACATCATCGGGGCGTTGGGCCGCCCCACGAAGCACTGGTATTGGAAGCCGCTGTCCTTGATGATCTTCACCGCCTGGCGGGCGTTCGCTTCGGAAGGCCCGAAGTCCAGCAGCCATAGGGTTCCCTGGACCACCTTCCAAGCCCCGCCGACGTTCTTGGCTTCCACCTTGGCCGGATCGAACTTGATCACATCCTCACCGGGGAAGGTTCCCATCGGCACCCCCGTCGCCGTCTTGAAATACATCATCAGGTTCTTGCCCTCGGGGGCGGGACGGCCCACGAAGCACTGCTGCGTCATGCGGTAGTGCTTGATGATCTTCACGGCCTTCTCGGCCTCGGCCTTCCCGGCGCCGAAGTCCATCATCCACATCCCGCCCTGCACCACCTTCCAGCCGGAGCCCACGAGCTTGGCCTCCACCTGATCGGGATTGAAGGGGACGCAGTCTTCCGCGACCTCCACCGGAACTGGGGGCGCATCCTTGCGGAAGTACATCATCGGGGCGTTGGGCCGCCCCACGAAGCACTGGTATT
>CAYZND010000153.1:0-8103 GCA_964479495.1 uncultured Mesoterricola sp. | reverse complement strand
TAAGGCATGAAGAGCTGGGCATCGGTCTGCCCCTGGGTCACGATCAGGGCGCTGCGCTTGGGGGGCGTGATGCGGCTCGTGAGGTCCGCGTTCATGTAGTGGAACAGCCGGTCCAGGACCGTCTTCAGCTGGGCATTCACGGTGAACATGTAGACCGGTGATGCGAATACCACGGCATCGGCCTGGTCGATCTTGTCGTAGATGGCCTGCATGTCATCCTTCAGCCCGCAGCGGCCATGCCGCTTGCAGGCCATGTCCCCCTGGCAGCCACGGATGTGCAGAGGGTTCAGGTCCAGGCGCTCGGTCTGGGCTCCGGCCTCCCGGGCGGAGGCGAGCAGCTCATCCACGAGCTGGGCACTGTTGCCGTGAGGGCGGGGACTGGCGGAAAGGGCGAGGATCTTCATGAGGTCTCCTGTGGGACACAAAAGCATAGGAAAGGTAGCGCCAGAGGATCTATGATGATTTGTCGCTTTTTTTTGATCATTCCTCTGGATTGCCATGGATCCCCTCGACGATGTCCTCCAGGACCTGCGCCTGACCGATGGCTACTACTGCCACAGCGAGCTCTGTGCGCCCTGGGGCGCGGACTTCCCCGACAAGGACTGGACCAGCTTCCATTTCGTGGCGGAAGGCCGCTGCTGCGTGCTCCTTGGGGAGCGGATCCTCGAGCTGGAGGCCGGTGATTTCGTCCTGCTGCCCCTCGGCCGGGCCCACGGTCTCGCGGATCGTCCCACCACGCCCCGGATGCCCTTCGCGTGCCTCAAGTCGGAACCCATCGCTCCCAATGCCGCCCGCATGCACCTGGAAGGCGATGGGGAGCGCTCCGTGCTCCTCTGCGGCGGGGCACGGTTCGCGGGCACGGCCGCCCACCCGCTGCTGGCCCATCTCCCGGAACTGCTCCTGGTGCAGCGGGAGGCCCGCGCCGAGTACGACTGGCTGCGCCCCGCCCTGGAGGCCATGGCCTACGAAGTGGCCCACCCGGGTCCCGGGTCCGCGGCCATCATGACGCGGCTGGCGGACATCCTGCTGGTGCAGGCGGTTCGCACGTGGTTGGCCTCCTGCCGGAAGCAGGACCATGGCTGGCTTGCCGCCCTGCGGGATCCCCAGGTTGGCCAAGGCCTGGCCCTCATGCACCGGGAGCCGGGAAAGCCCTGGGACGTGGAGAACCTCGCCCGCACGGTGGGACTATCCCGCGCGGTCTTCGCCGAGCGCTTTGCGGCCCTCGTAGGCCAGCCGCCCAAGCAGTACTTGACCCGCTGGCGCATGCAGCTCGCCGGCCACTGGCTCCGGGAAGAGGGCCTGAACCTCGCCCAGGCGGCGGAGCGGCTGGGATACGGCAGCGAGGCGGCCTTCAGCCGGGCCTTCAAGCGCCACCACGGCGAAGCCCCTGGGGGGTTCCGCCGCAGGGCCTGACCCCAGGAACTACGGGTTCTGCAGCTCCTCCAGGATCGCCAGCACCTCCTGGACGTGCCCCTTCACGCTCACCTTGGGCCACACATGCCGGACAATGCCCTTGGGGTCGACCAGGAAGGTGGACCGGATGATGCCTTCCACCTCCTTGCCGTACATCACCTTCGCGCCGAAGGCGCCCAGGGCCTTGAGCACTACGGCCTCAGGGTCGGATAGAAGACGGAAGGGCAGCTCCTGTTTCGCGATGAAGCCCTGGTGGCTCTTCACGCTGTCCTTGCTGAGGCCGTAGACCTTGGCGCCGGCGGCCTTGACCCGGGCCCAGTTGTCGCGGAAGTCGCAGGCTTCCGTCGTGCAGCCGGGGGTGTTGTCCTTGGGATAGGCGTAGAGGACGGTCCAGGAGCCCTCCAGATCCTTCGAGGTCACCGCATCCCCGTGATCGTCCAACAAACTGAAGGTGGGGACAGGTTTTCCGACAAGGGTCATAGGGCCTCCCGATGGGCCTTGGATGCCGCGAAATGCGTCCGGATCAGGACACCCGCCGCAGAATTCACATTCTGCGGCGGGGCGGCTCTAGACCTTCACCTTCGCCACGGTGATCCGCAGCTCCTCGGCGATCTTCGCCAGGTCCTCCGCGGTCTTGGTGACCTCGTGGATGGAGGCCGAGAGCTCATGGGTGGCGGAGGCGTTCTGGGAAATGCCCAGCGTGGACCGCTCGATCTCTCCCGAGACCTCCTGGCTCAGCTGCGCCTCTTTGTGGGCCGCCTCGCCGATGTCTTTGGCATGGTCGGCCACCTCCACGATCAGCTTCTGGATCTCCAAGAGTGACGAGACGGTGGTGCCGACCATCTCCGAACCCTGGGCCACGGACTCCTGGTTCTGGGCGATGAGTTCGTTGATCTCCTTCGTGGCCGTGGCCGACCGCTCGGCCAGCTTTCGGATCTCCTCGGCCACAACCGCGAAGCCCTTCCCCAGCTCTCCGGCCTTGGCGGCTTCGATGGCGGCGTTCAGGGACAGCAGGTTCGTCTGGCGCGCAATGTCCTGGATCAGGCGCACGGCCTGGACCATCTGGGAGGAGGCGTCCCGGATGGCCTGCATGGCGTGGGTGGTGTTCTCGCCCGCCTCTGCGCCGTGCGTGGCCGCCGTAACGGCCAGGGTCGCGCGGTTCCTCGAGGTCTGCACCAGATGGGCGACCTCGTCGATGGAGTGGGCGAGGGTCCCCGTGATGTCCCGGATGTGCTCGCCGCGGTGGAGGATCTCCTCGGAACCCCGGCCGATATCCTGGGAGGCGGTATCCATCTGCTCGGCGGAGGCCGAGAGCTCGGTGGAGCCGGACGCGATGCGCGAGGAGGTCCGGGAGAGGTCCGTGAAGAGGTTCTGGAAGGAGGTGATGAGCTCGTTGCAGCTCTGGCAGATGGCTCCGATCTCGTCCTTGGCCTCCGCGCCGGAGAGACGCAGGGTGAAGTCCTGGTTCCGGCTCACGTCCCTCAGCGTGCCGGCCGCCGCGACGAGCGGGCGGCTGATACCCCGCCCGATGGACAGGGCGAGCGCCACCATGCAGATCGCCAGAAGGATGGAGAGCCCGATCTGGAGGCCGATGGTCCCCTTGGCCTGGGCGTTAGCGCTCGTCAGGCTTTCGTTCATGGCCTTCTCTTCCGAGGCCGCCAGGGCGTTCAGGGCGGACAGGAGCTCCTGGTACCGTTCCTCGCAGGTGGACATGAGCATGGTGGCCATGGAGGGATCCACCGTGGCCACATCCGCCATGTCCGCATGGGCCTTGCCGTAGGCCTCCAGGACGGCACGCACCTTGTCCGCACCTGAAACCGCTCCCTGGCTGGCGGTGACGATCTCCTCGAACAAGGCCGCGGACGCCTTCACGCCCTCCTGCTGTTCCTTGGCGGCCGCCTCCAGCTTGCTGGCTTCATACTTGGCGGCGCTCCAGCCCACCAGCTTGTAGGCTCCGGCGTGGACCTCCCCCATCCGGCTCTGGATCGTGAGCACCTTCTGATAGTTCAGCACGTGCCCCTGATACAGGTCCTGCATGGTGCGGTTGGACCGCACGAGGGCATAGATGGAGAAAGCGGAGAGCGCAATCAGGAGGCTGAGGGAGATCAGGTTGCTAATCCAGAGCTTCCCCGCCACCGTAGTGTTCCGAAGAGGGTTGTACATGGTCCGCCCCCTGGAGTGGTCCTACTTCTTGTAAGCGCCGGCCCCGATGAACACGTCCTCGAACTTCTCGACATACGAGGTCTTGGCCTGGATGGCCTTGGTCTCCGGGTTGACGAACTTGTAGTCGACCCAGCCCTTGCCCTTGGACTTGCCCACCTTCACGAGCTCGGCCACGTACTGCACGCCGTCCGGGTCCTTGGCCTGGGAGAGGTCCTTCCCCACCAGCTTGTTGTTGCCGGCGTGCCCCAGGACGATGCCATTGCCGTCGAGCACGAAGACGTAGATCTCCCCCTTGCGGAACTGCGAGGGGGTGGCGTTGGTCTCGGTCACCAGCTTGTCCTTGCCGTTCGCCTTCGCGAACGCGACGGCCTTCTTCACCATGGCCTCGGCATCCGCCGGGGTCTGGGCTGGAGACGGCACGGCCGACAGCAGGATGAACACAGCGGGAAGAAACAGCAGTTTCTTCATAGTCCCTCCTCTATTTGGTTAGAACTCCTCCTACCTCATCGAACAGGGGATCGCACTTCTGAATAAATGTACGTCGTCAGCGCTCGGCGGCCCGTTTATATAAATCGGAAGCGTTGGCGTTCAGGTGCCTCGCCAGGGGCTTCACGGCTTCCCGCAAGGTCATGCCCCCGTCCCGGGCAGCATCCAGGTAGCGGTGCGCCCACTCGGGGAGGTCCTCACCCTCCAGGGTCACCTCGTGCTCGGTGACCGTGCGCTTGGCATCGGCCCCGGCGATCACCAGCACCATCTCGCCCCGGCTCTCGGAGCCGAGCTGCTCCCGCACCTGGGCGGGGGTGCCCCGGTACCACGTCTCATGCAGCTTGGTCAGCTCCCGGCCCAGGGCGATCTCCCGGTCCGGCGCGATCTCGGTCAGCTCATCCAGGGCCTCGTGAATGCGGTGGGGCGTCTCGAAGACCACCACGGTCTCCTCGCGCCCCACCACACGGCGCAGGAAGGTCTGGCGCGGCTCGCTGCGGGACGGGAGATAGCCCAGGAAGCTGAAGGCGTGGCTGGGGAGGCCCGATGCAACGACGGCCAGCGTGACGGCCGAGGGTCCCGGCAGCACGGTGACCTTGGCGCCCGCGGCCCGTGCCAGACGCGCCAGCTCGAAGCCCGGATCGTTGACGCCGGGCATGCCCGCATCGGAACAGTAGGCCACGGTCTCGCCGTCCGCGAGGGCCTCCGCCACCGCCTCTTCGGAAGCCTTGGGCGCATGGTCGTCGAAGCGAAGGAGGGGCTTCTCGATGTCCAGGTGCTTGAGGAGGGCGCCCGTGCGCCGCGTGTCCTCGCAGGCCACGCGATCGCATTCGCGCAGGGCTTCCACCGCCCGCTCCGTGAGGTCGCCCAGGTTGCCCAGAGGGGTCGGCACCAGAATGAGATGTCCAGCCATGAGGAGCCTCGCTGGTGCATTGTGGCACCAACGGATCCCAAGATTCCTCTCCTGCGCCGGTGCGCGCGGTGGTAGGGTGGATCGCTGAACCACGACCGGCCGGGCCGGAACACGGAAAAGGAGGACATATGGCTGCCACGAATCCTTCTTTCCCCCGCTGTTCCTGATTCCCGCCGAGTCCTGATCAAGCCACAAGGCTTCCACTGACGGTCCTCCGCGGGCGCATCCACCCGTTCATCCGGAGACCGCTCCATGAGCCTTCTCGACCTGGGCTGGCGCGAGGAATTCGCCCGGCACTTCAACCACGAAAACCCCTACTGGGTGCCCGCCCGCGTGGCCATCACCCACCGCGGCCGCTACCTGCTCTATTCCGCCCTGGGCGACCTGGAGGCCGTCCTGGCGGGCTCCGCCGAGGACTCCCCCGTCACCGGCGACTGGGTTGCCGCCCTGCCCGGTGCACCGGGCGACCTGGCCCGCATCGACCGGGTCCTGCCGCGGCAGACCGTGTTCCGCCGCAAGCCTCCCGTATCCGGAGGCCGCAAGCTCACCACCTTCGAAGGCGAGACCCGCTTCGCCGGGGGCACCACCATCGAACAGGTGATCGCCTCCAACATGGACCTCGTCCTCGTCGTCACGGCCCTGGACGGCGACTACTCCCTGAACCGCATCCGCCGCTACCTGATCCTGGCCCAGGGCTCCGGCGCCGAGGTGATCGTCCTGTTGAACAAGGTGGATCTGGGGGATCCCGGGCCGGCCTTGGCGGAACTGGGCTCCGCCTCGCGCGTGCTCGGGGTCAGCGCCCGTTCCGGAGAGGGTCTGCGCGCCCTGGAGGCCCTTGTCCAGCCCTCGCGCACCGCGGCCCTCATCGGTTCCTCCGGCGTCGGGAAGTCGTCCATCGTCAACGCGCTGCTGGGGGAGGCCCGCCAGTACGTGAGCCCCAAGAGCCAGAGCACGGGCAAGGGACGGCACACCACCACCCGCCGGGAGCTCGTGCCCCTGCCCCGCGGCGGCTTCCTGCTGGACACCCCGGGCATGCGGGAGGTCCAGCTCTGGGCCGATGAGGCCGATGTCGCCGACGCCTTCAGCCCCCTGGAAGCCCTCGCCACCCAGTGCCGCTTCTCGGACTGCCGCCATGCCAGCGAGCCCGGCTGTGCCGTGAAGGCCGCCATCGAGACGGGCGCGCTGGAGGCCTGGGCCCTCGAGGAATACCGCCGCCTCACCCGGGAGGTGCGCTACCTGGCCCAGCGCCGCCAGGAACGGCTGCGGAGCCTCCAGCACAAACGCTGATGCCCGAAACTCGAAGGGGCCGCTCTTCGCGGCCCCTTCGTGTCTGTCTTATCTGTTGAAAAGCCTTCGCCTTCTGCGGCGGCCTTCACCACGGGGCCCCATCCGCGACCGAGCGAAGCGAGGAGCGGGAGTATAGCGCTGTGCGCTGTGTGATCTGGGGGTAGTCCTGCACGGACAGGGACCGACTCTCAGTAGCCTTCGCCCTCGGCCGCAGCCTTCACCTTCCCCCGATGGATCTTGAAGAGGAAGGCCACGTAGCCCACGGCGATGGGGAAGCCGATGAGCCACCAGACGAGACCCGCCTGCAGGCCGTGGGTGCCCACGCTGGCGTTCTGGGCCGTGAGGGACCAGCCGGGATTCAGGGTGGACTTCAGCATCACGGGCCACACACAGGCGGCGGTGGTGGCGAGGATGCCCAGGATGAAGGCCCCGGAGCCCAGGAAGGCCAGCAGGAAGCGATCCTTGAGGAGGCCGTAGAACACCGTGACCAGGCCCGCCAGGTAGACCACGAAGAACAGCCAGGCCAAGGGGGCGCTGGGGAACTTGCGGTAGATCTCCGGACTCACCTGGCTCGTGGCGAAGGTGGCCACCACCCAGAGCACCACCACGGTGATCCAGAGCGGCTTCGCCAGGGCGCGGCTCCGGTCGTGTACGGGACCTTCCGTCTTCCAGGCCAGGAACAGCGCGCCGTGCCCCGCGAGGGTGGCCAGCACGAAGACGCCGATCAGCACCGTGAACCAGTCCAGGATGCCCACGGGGTTGGCGGTACCGAAATGGGTGAAGAGCGGAATGTTGAAGAAGCCGTCCTGGCCCACGGGCACGCCCCGGATCACGTTGGCCAGGGCCGCGCCGAGCAGCACGGGCATGAGGATGCTGGCGGCGGCGAAGCCGCGATCCCAGAAGCCCCGCCACAGCTCATCCTGCACATGGGAGCGGAACTCGATGGAGATCCCGCGCAGGATCAGGGTCCACACCACCAGGAACATGGCCATGTAGAAGCCCGAGAAGCCGGAGGCCAGCGTCTTCGGGAAGGCCAGGAACATCGCGCCTCCGCCCGCCAGCAGCCATACTTCGTTGCCATCCCAGAGGGGTCCGATGGCAGCCAGCACCTCCCGGCGCTCTTCGTTGGTCTTGGCCACGAAGAGGTGCAGGATGCCCGCGCCGAAGTCGAAGCCGTCCATCACGGCGTAGATCGCCACCATAACGGAGACCAACCAGAACCAAAGCATTTCCATGGCGATCTCCTCAGTGTCCGGCAGGGGTGGAAGAGGGGCCGTGCGAGATCTCTCGCGTGATCAGGAACACGGCCAGGAACCAGAGCACCACGTACAGTCCGGCAAAGCCCAGGGAGGTGAAGATCGTCTGGCCCGCGTGCACCATGTGGCTGGAGCCCGCACTGGTCCGCATGAGTCCGTAGATGAGCCAAGGCTGGCGCCCCAGCTCCGCCACCATCCAGCCCGCCGTATTGGCGATGAAGGGGAACGGGAAGGCCAGCATGAGCACCCAGAGCAGGGAGCGGGTCCGCTCCAGCCGCCCCTTCCACAGCAGCAGCGCGGCGAGCCCCATGATGGCGATGAAGATCGTTCCCAGGCCCGCCATGATGTGGAAGCTGTAGTACAGCAGCTCGATGTTCGTGGGCCACTGGTCCTGTGGGAACTCGTTCAGGCCCTTCACGTTGCTGGAGAAGGAGCCGTAGGCGATGAAGCTCAGGACACCCGGCAGCTTGATGGGATTGTCCAGCTTGCGCTCGGCCACATTGGGCTGCCCGATGACATTCAGCTCGGCGAAAGGCCCGCTCTCGAAGCGCCCTTCCATGGCCGCGAGGGTGACCGGCTGGTGCTTGG
>CAYZND010000152.1:6951-8134 GCA_964479495.1 uncultured Mesoterricola sp. | reverse complement strand
GGCATGGGCCAGGCCGGTCTGGCCCATGCCCGAATCACGGTCACGCCCCGGCACACCGCCACCGCCAGCGCCTGGTTCGTGAATGATGGGCGGGATGTCGTCTGCATGCGCGTCTCTGGCCATGGTCGCATCCAAGTGCTGCGCTGGCGCAAGAGCCTGAAGCGATGGAGCCGGTGCTGACGATGCGAATGGTTGATCTCTCACCTGACCAGCGGCCCCGCGAGCGCCTGCTTGCCGGTCACGGCGAAGAACTCAGCGATGCGGACCTGCTGGCCCTGCTCTGGGGCTCGGGCCAGCGGGGGGCGAGCGCCCTGGAGCTGGCCCATCAGGCCCTCAGCCGGTGCGGGGGTCTGGCCGGGATCATGGCCCAGGGGCTCCAGGAGTGGACCGACATCCCCGGGATCGGACCTGCCCGGGCCTGTCAGCTCTGGGCCGCCCAGGAACTCTGCCGACGCAGCCAGCGGGGATCCGAGCGCCCCCGCATCTCCTCGCCGAGAGCCGCGGGAGCCTACCTGCTGTCCCGCTGCCAAGGGTGGACCGAGGAGCGCTTTGGCCTGCTCGCGCTCAACGCCAAGGGGGACCTGCTGGCGGAGCGGCTCCTGAGCCAGGGCACCAGCACAGGCACCTTGATCTCGCCCCGGGAGTTCTTCCGCGAGGCTTTGCGTTACGGTGCCACGTCGGCCCTGGCCTTCCACAACCACCCCTCCGGAGATCCCTCGCCCAGCCGCGAGGACATCCAGCTCACCCATCGTCTCCGGGCGGCGGGCGAGTCCCTTGGCGTGCCCTTGGCCGACCACCTCGTGCTGGGTCGCGATGCCTACCACAGCTTCCGGGCCACGGAAGGATGGGATCGCGCCTGAGCCCGTCTCACGGACCTACGCGCACGCCTCCCTCTTCAATCTGGGCGAGCTTCACCTTCAAACTGGTCGAGGGCCTGCAGGGCGCTCTGAAAATCGAATCGATCGAGGGCCTCGGCCATCGCCACCAGAGCCGGGTGTGAAAAGCCACGTCGCAGCGCTGCCAGCGTGTCTTCGGCCTGGGGGCTGTGTCGCTCGAGACGGCTCCGGAGGATCCGGAGAAGGCTGGCGACTTCCTCGGGGTCGATCCGCTGAAGGACCTCCTTGGAGGAGCCGGACGCGTCTAGCAGGGTCTTCAGCCCCGGAACCAGGGAGGAGAGCGACAC
>CAYZND010000152.1:0-6941 GCA_964479495.1 uncultured Mesoterricola sp. | reverse complement strand
GTGAGGAACCCGTGCAGATCGGCGGTCTTCTCGCGGAAAGCCTGCTCGAGCTGCTCCGCGGCCCGATGGACCTCCGTCAACGAGAGATTCCCTGCCACACCCTTCAAGGTGTGTGCCAGGCGTTCCGCCTCATCGAGTTCGTTCCGGGACAGATGGACCCCGATCCGCTCGGCGGTATCCGCATGGTTCTGCAGGAAGTCCGCCAGGAGGCGTTCTAGGAGCTTCCTGTTCCCACCCAGACGTTTCATGGCCGCCGCAATATCCACACCGGGAACCGGTGTCGGCAGGGATCCAGGAACGGTCGACCTCCCGGACGTATCCTTGGGGACCTCCCGCTGGATCCACCGGCCCAGGACCTTGCGCAGGGCATCCGGCTCGATGGGCTTGGTCACATAGTCGTTCATGCCTGCCGTGAGGCACTGTTCCCGGTAACCCGCCACCGCATGGGCCGTCATGGCAATGATGGGCAGCTTGGCGTGCTGCGTCTTCTCGCGGATCCGCTCCGTGGCCAGGTAGCCGTCCATCACCGGCATCTGGATGTCCATCAGGATCGCGTCATAGGCGACACGGTCCACCATGGACACCGCCTCCAGCCCGTTCCCGGCCACGTCCACCGTCAACCCCGCCTCCTTCAGGATCTCCTGGGCCACCTGTTGGTTGATGGGGTTGTCCTCCACCAGCAGGACATGGGCACCCCGCAGCCACCCTGAGCCTTCAGGGGCCCTCGGTTCCGTGTTCCGAAGGGCAGGCTCGGAAGGCTTTCGCCCCACGGCTTCCAAGATCGTGTCCAGCAGGAGGGACGGATTCACGGGCTTGAGGAGGAAGGCGCGGATTCCAGCCTTCTCGGCGGCGCGCATGATCTCCTCGCGGCCGAAGGCGGTCACCATGATGATCTCGGGAATCTGGGCCAGCCTGGGCTCCGCCTGGATGCGCCGAGCAGTCTCGATGCCATCCATGCCCGGCATCTTCCAGTCCATCAGGATCAGGCCGTAGGTGTCCCGCTGGAGCTGCAGAAGGGCTGCCTCGCCTGATTCTGCCGCAGCCACCTCGAATCCGAAGGACCTGAGCTGCGCCTGGAGGACCTCCCGAGCCACCGGGCTGTCGTCCACGACCAGCACCTTCAACCCGCGGAGGTCCTCGGGAGCCCTGCGCGGGCGCTCGACGAGCTCCCCCGAGCGCTGGAACACCAGTGTGAGCGCGAAGGTGCTGCCTTTCCCGGGCTCGCTTGCACTATCGATGGATCCACCCATGAGATCCGCCAGCCGTCGTGAGATGGCCAACCCCAGACCGGTGCCGCCATACATCCGCGTGGTGCTGGCATCCGCCTGGGAGAAGGCTTCGAAGAGCTTCTCCTGCTGTTCGCGGCTCATCCCGATGCCCGTGTCCTGGACGGAGAACCGGAGCTGGACGCACTGGTCCTTCTCGCCCAATCGGTCGACCATCAATCGGATGTGACCTTGCTGCGTGAACTTCAAGGCATTGCTCATGAAGTTCACCAGCACCTGCCCCAAGCGCAGAGGGTCCCCCACCAGGCCCGAGGGCACCTCCGGCGGCAGCTCCACGATGATCTCCAGATCCTTTTCGGCAGCCTTGTCGGCGAAGAGATCCACCACGTGGCTGAGCACATCCGTGAGTTTGAAGGGCACGGACTCGAGCTCGAGCTTCCCCGCTTCGATCTTGGAGAAGTCCAGGATGTCGTTGATGATGCCCAGGAGGCTCTGGCCTGCGTTGGCGATCTTCTGCAGGTATTCCTTCAGCCGGGACTCAGGGTCCTGCCGGATGGCCAGCCCAGCGAACCCCAGGATGGCGTTCATGGGGGTCCGGATTTCGTGGCTCATGTTGGCCAGGAACTCGCTCTTGTGGCGTGCGGCCACTTCGGCGGCCTCCTTGGCGACATTGAGCTCCTGGTAGAGCTGTGCGTTCTGGATCGCGATGCAGGCCTGCCGGCTGATGCCCTCCAGGAAGGCGAGATCGGCCGGCTGGAAGACAGGCTGATCCTGCTTCCGCCAGACGGAAATGACGCCGATGATCCTCTCTCCGGAATACAGCGGGGCCGCCATGAGCTTCTCCCCGGCGGGGTCCCTCGGCGTACCGGGTATATGGATACTCCGGGGATCCTTGGACGTGTCCTCGATGATCTCGGCATGTCCTTGCACAATGATGGAACCGAGCATCCCCTCGCCACGAGGGAAGACATAGGACTGGAGCTGCGCGGCGATGGGGCCCGCAGCGGAGGCCGCCCTGAAGGAGCCGCCGCCGTTCTGCTCAAGGAAGATCGCCACGTTGTCGTGGGTGAGCAGGGAGCGCACGCTCGTCGTGATCTTGGCCAGCACGGTTCCCAGGTCGAGGGAGGAGGTGATGTCCCGACCGATCTCGGCGATGATCGCCGTCTCCCGCGTCCTGCGTTCAGCCTCCTCGTAGAGCTGGGCGTTGCGGACCGCGACGGCGAGCTGGGCGGCGATGGCGGAAAAGAGCGCGAGGTCGGCCTGGGTGTAGGCCCCTTCGGTCTCGTAGCTCTGGATCGCCATGACCCCGACGATCGCTTCGGCGGCGATCAAGGGCACCCCCATCCAGGACTTGGCGGACTGACCCCAGGGCACCACGTGCTCCTGAACCAGGAAGTCGTTCCAGGACCGCACGGTGGTGAAGAAGAGCGGCGTCCCCGTTCGGATGATGTAGCCTGTGAAACCCATGTCGATGCTTCGGCGGGACACGGGCTGGCGGATTCCATGCTCGTAGTGGAGGGTGATCACATACTCGGGTGCGTCGGCCTGCCGCAGGGCGATGTAGAAGTTGGCCGTGTCGAACAGTCGGCCCACTTCCTGATAGAAGGTCTGCAGGAGGGATTCCACCTCCAGATCCGTGGCTAGGGCCCGCGAGATTTCCAGGAGTGCCTTCAGGTCCTCGTTGGTCTTGGCCAGCTGGGCGGTCCGCTCCGCGACCCGCGTCTCCAGCTGGGCGTTGAGGGAGCGCAGGGCCTCTTCGGCCCGCCGCTTCTCGGTGACATCCTCGTTCACCCCCTGGTAGTAGAGGATCCTGCCGGTGACATCACGGACAGCGATCCCGGTGTCCGAGATGCGGATGATGGAGCCGTCCTTGCGACGGACGTCGAACTCGAACTCCCGCACGCCCCCGTCCCGTTCCTGAAGGGCCTTGTAGCGATCCCGTTCCGCGGGATGCACGAAGAGCTGGTGCGCCGCGTCATTGACGGCGTGGATGAGGTCTTCGGGCGAGTCGTAACCCAGCATCCGCGCCAGGGATGGGTTGGCGCTGAGGATCGTCCCCTCGGGGGTCGACTGGTAGATGCCTTCCACGGCGCTCTCGAAGATGGCCCGGTAGCGTTCCTCGCTCTGCCGCAGCGCCTCCTCGGCTTCGCGCCGCTCCGTGACATCCCGGATCGTCTCGATGGCTCCGATGTAGTCGCCGGCCACATTGAACATCACCGTGGCCTTGGCCCAGACAATCCGCTTCCGGCCGCGCAGGCAGGGTACCTCCGCCTCGGCGATGTAGCTCTCCCCCTCCCTGCGGAGGAAGGTGTACTTCGACTGCATGTCCTCGTCGAGGCTGGAGACGAGATCGACGAGGATGGGCCTGGGCTCACCATAGAAGGGCACGGCATAGGCGTGGTTGCCCTGTCCAAGCATTTCGGACGCCGGAACGCCCGTCAGCTCCTCCATGGCCTGGTTCCAGGCCAGCACGTGCCCGTCCCGATCAATGACCAGGGTCGCGTCCGGAAGCGAATCGATGATGGTCTTCGAGAGCTTCTGGGATTCCTCCAGGGCCTCGTGGATCGCCATCTGCTCGCTGATGTCCACCAGGGAGACCAGGCTCTGCCGTGTTCCGGGGATCACCACCATCCGGTTGAGGACATGGCGGAGGGTCCCATCCCGCCGCAGGAAGCGGAACTCGTGCTGCCGGGGGGAGCCCTCCTCGGGGATCTGGCAGACCTTCTCGTACCGCAGCAGGCGCTCGAGGTCCTCCTTCAGCACGAACTGCATCCAGTTGCGGCTGCCTTCGCATTCGCCCTTGGAATACCCGGAGAGGTCGACCCAGGCCGAGTTGGCCATGAGGATCGTGCCCCCTTCATCCACGAGGATGCATGCGTTGCCGCTGTGTTCGAAGACGGTCCGGTAGAGGTTCTCGGAGGTCCGGATGGCCTCCTCGGTCCGCACGCGCTCTTCCAGCCCTTTCAGGATGGATTGGCGCATCCGGTTGAAGGCCTCCACCACCTGCTCCAGCTCATCGCTGGTGCCGGGTTTCCTCGACAGCACGAGGGGGTTGTCCAGGTTCTGGAGGTCCAGTCCGAGGGCGTAGTCCGCCATGGTGCCCAGGTGGCGCGTCACCAACCGTGAGAAGAGGAGGAGCAGGAAGACGGAGACCGCGAAGATCAGCAGCATCTGGGTCGCCAGGATGATCGCGCCCCGGATCCAGAGCCGGTGCACCACCCCATCCAGGCTCACCTGCACGGTGAGGGTGCCGAGGGTTTCCCGCTGGTGGTAGAGACGGAACTCGCGCGTGAGAGGTATCCTTGCCCCAGCGGGGTCCCCTGCCTCATAGCGCCTCCCCACGGTCGTGAGAATCCCGAGGTGGGCGATGTCGGGCAGCTGGAGAATGCCCTGGAGCTGGAGCTGGATGGCATCCGCGTCGTAGTTCCAGATCGCAGCTTCCAGGGTGCCGAAGTGGCTGGACTGGATCTGCTGCAGCCGGGCTTCGATGACGGCGCGCTCCCGACGGTATTCCACGAAGCTCTGGATCGCCGCGGAGACGACCACCAGGCCCAGGCTGAAGAGGATGACCGCCACCAGCAGCCGATGGGCGAGACGGGCTTCCCGGCTCTTCTTCAGCCGCCCGCGGAAGCCTTGGCCGGGCGTCGAGCGCCAGGCGGCAGGCAGGAGGGATTTCCAGGGAAACAGCATGGGCGGGACCAGAAGGAAGAGCCCTCAGGAGGAGGCACGGGCCAGCCGATTGCGGCCCAGGCGCTTGGCTTGGTAGAGGGCCTGGATGGATGCGCCGACCAGGGCCGACGGCAGGTCTCCGATATCAGGGACGCGGGCGGCGGCTCCCAGGCTCGCCGTCACGCAGGGAGCCGTGGAGGAGCCTGCATGGGGCATGGCCAGCGCCTGGACGAGCGACCGCAGCCGCTCGCCCACCCCAGCGGCTCCTTCAAGGTCCGTGGCGGGCATCACGATCGCGAACACCTCACCCCCATAGCGGGCCGTGAGGTCCGTGTCCCTCCGCTGGGCTTCTCGCAAGGCCTGTCCGATCCTCCGCAGGCACTCGTCCCCGGCGGGGTGCCCATGGTGTTCGTTGTAGGCCTCGAAGTGGTCCACATCCAGCAGCACGAGGGCCAGAGGCGACTGCTGCCGCATGCACTGCCGCCAGGTGAACTCAAGGAAGCCGTCGAAGCGCCGACGGTTGGATAGCCCGGTCAAGCCGTCCTGGAAGGACAGATCCTCCAGCCGATCACGGCAGCGCTTGAGTTCCAGGTGCGTCTTCAGCCGTGCCTTGACGAGGGGCAGGCTGAAGGGCTTGGCGAGGTAGTCCACCGCGCCCAGCTCCAGACCCTCGCTCACATCCGACGCTTCATCCTTTCCCGTGATGAAGATGATGGGTATGTCCGCCGTACCCGGGTCCGCCTTGAGCCGGCGGCAGACCTCGTGGCCGTCCAGGTCCGGCATGACGACATCCAGCAGGATGAGGTCCGGCCGCTCCGACCGGGCCAGCTCCAAGGCCTGTTCGCCACTGGTGGCCACGACGACCTCCTGGGTGCTGTCGAAGGCACCCAGCAGGACCCGGACCTGGGCGGGCGTGTCGTCCACCACCAGGACCTTCGACGGGGGGAGCCGGGCCTCCATGGAGCCTCCCAAGACTAGCTCTTGGCCTGAGGGGGGCCCAGCTCGGGGAAGTACGCTTCCACGCAGTCCGGGCAGAGCCCATGGGTGAAGGTGGCGTCCGAATGCTCGGTGACGTATTCCTCGACCTGCTGCCAGTATCCGCTGTCGTCCCGGATCCGCTTGCAGCCGGCACAGATGGGGATCAGGCCTGAGAGCTGCCGGATCTGGGACAGCGCGAGCTGGAGTTCCGCCAGCAGCCTGCGCTCGTCGTCCCTCTTCTGCTTGAGCTCGAGCTGTGTCTTCACCCGCGCCAGGAGCTCCGGGGGGTTGTAGGGCTTGGGGACGTAGTCGACCGCCCCGGCCTCGAAGCCCCGCACGATGTCCGCACTCTCGGTCCGACCAGTCAGGAAGATGATCGGGATGTCCCGTGTCGTCCTATCCGCCTTCAGACGGGCGCAGACCTCGTACCCATCCATGACCGGCATGATGACATCCAGCAGGATGAGGTCCGGCAGCTCCCGCCGAGCCAGCTTCAGGGCCTCGTCGCCGCTGGAGGCGAGCAGGTGCTCGCAGGCGAGGCCGCCGAGAAGCTCGGAGAGCACCCGCAACTCCGAAGGAGCATCATCGGTCACCAGGATCTTGGGAGGCTGAGTCTGGGAGTCCATGGATCCTCCGGCCGGTCCGTGCGTCGCGCATCTTGAATGAACCGCGAATGGTGACCGATATATTGGCGTCCCGTTGGCAAAACGCAAGGCCCGGAAGGCGCCTTTCTCCTAGCCTGGTGCCAAGGCCTGGCGCTGGCCTTCGATCAAATGTCGCCGTACCGGCGGTGGGACCGGGCCATTCCTCACGGTTCGCGGGTCCCGTGCCGATGGACCTGTCATTCCAGGAACCGGGACCCCCATGCTCGATGTGCTGCTCGCCCTCCATCTGAATACGTTGATCTTGGCAACATCCAGCCAGGAGCCTCCCAAGCCTGAGGGCCATCCAGCCGAAAGCACCGTGGTTCCGATCCCCCCCAAGAAGAAGCCGGCCCACCCCAGCATTGCCGTCCCCGAGGAGGCGCCGAAGGCCACGGAAGAGGCCAGCGCCACCGCGCGGAAGCCT
>CAYZND010000151.1:0-8136 GCA_964479495.1 uncultured Mesoterricola sp. | reverse complement strand
TCGTAGTTCCCTTCCCAGGCACCCACAGGCTTGGCGTAAGTCACGAAGACACCTACCCCTTTGCCATTGGCCCACTCGAGGAATTCCAAAAACTCTTCCGAGCGGACCCGCTGCTTGGTCACGACGGTGGCCAGAATGAGGGCCAGCCCTGCGTCGAGGGTGGCATCGATGGCACGCACAGCGCGTTCATGGGAGTGGGGTTTTCGGCGAAAATCGTCATGAGATCTGGGATCCAAACTGTCCAGGCTGAGCTGGATCTTGTCCATGCCGATGGCTTTCAAATGTTTCGCCCGTGCTGCATCCAGATTCCAGCCGTTGGTGTCCGAGGTAATGTAGAACTTCTGGGGGTCGATGGCTTCCACGATCTGATCAAAGTCAGGGAAAACCAAAGGTTCGCCGCCGGTGATCACGATATGCGCCAAGCCCATCTCGTCCGCCTGGCGGGACAGCTCCTTCACGTCCTCCACGGTGAAAAAGCGCCCCGTGCGCTTCTCGGTCTGAAAGCGGCTGATGCAGCAGTGCTGGCAGAGGAAGTTGCACCGGTAGTCGTACTGGAACTGCAGGATGGCGATGCTCTCGCCCTTCCGGACCTTCTCGTCGTACTTCAGGATCTTCTGGTGGACGTAGGGTTTCTCCCGCTGGAGCTGCTGACGCTTCGCCTGTTCCACGGAGCTGAGGGGGCGTTCGGGTTCACTCGGCATCGTCGGGTCTCCAGTCGTCTCACGCGGGTTCCAGTCCTGAATCCCTGAGGATCCAGATCCTTAGATGCCGGCTGTAGTCCCGCTGCAGGATTCGGGCCACCTCGTCGGAGTAGCTCGCCGCCATGACGATCACGGCATCCACGGGGTCCATATTCAACGTCGCAGGGGCCACGATGGGGATGTGCGTCGCCGGGGTGAAGCGACCCTGCTTGAAGGGCGCCGAGTCCACCACGTACCGGATCCGCTTGCTGAGGTCCGCCAAAGCGAGCACGGCCAAGGCTTGATGCCCGGCCCCCCACACGGCAACCCGCCCGGAGGGCACCTGATCCAGGCACTGGTGGAGTGCCTGGTGGAGATCCTCCCGCTTTGCTCGGAATCTCGACAGGTCCAGCAGACCACGCTTTCGCACCGTGGCCGAGAGAATATAGCGATGCCAGACTTCCGTGCAAGCCAGCACTTCGAATCCGTGAAGGGCCAGTGCCGCCGTCAGGGTCGCCTGAGTGAAGTAGCACAGATGGTCGCTGATGAACTCCGAGAACAGGTCCCTCTCCAGGATCATGTCGAAGTTGGGCACCTCCACGAGGCCCACGGCGCCCTCTTCCAGGTTCCTGGCGATGGCGCGCAGCGTGTCGCCCGGGTGGGGGAGGTGTTCGAGGAAACTGAACATGAAGAAGGCCTTGAATGGCCCCTCCGGGAGACGCGGGGCTCCCTTTCCCAGGAAAGCGCGAGCCACCTTCAGGCCTCTGCCCCGCCCATGAGACACGGCCTCTCGGGAATATTCGACTCCATGCGCGTCCATACCGGCGCGCTGCAGGAGCGTCAGGTATTCTCCTCGCCCGCATCCAACCTCCAGGACCCGCTGACCGGAAAGACCGTGTGCGTGAACAAACGCACCCAGCTGCGCCACCCGAAAGGCGTCCATCTCCTCTGAAAGCCCCGTGGCCCGGATAACCTCCCGGTAGTAGGGAACCGGCTTGGCTTTGAGCTGAACCAGCCCACAGGCCCCGCACTGCCTCAGGTCCATCGCGACTGGCCCGTCTGCCCGGAGCTGCCGCTTCTCCGGCAGGTGCTGAGCTGCACGCGGCATGCCCTGGTAGACCAGCAGCGGCTCGCTCTCCAGTGCCCGGCCACATAGGCGGCACGTCACCATGGGAGGCTTGCGGACCGGAGCGGCCGTCCCTTCGCGCCTCACGCAAAAGCTCCGGTGATCACCTTCGCCATATGATCCAGCGCGGCTTCCTCCAGGCCCGGATACACGCCGATCCAGAACGTTCCGTTCATGACGCGATCGGCCTGGGCCAGATCGGAGATCACCCGGTGGGGGATGCTCGCGTAGGCGGGCTGCCGAAGGAGGTTCCCGCCGAAGAGGAGTCGGGTTCCGATGCGGGCGGCCTCCAGCTTCTGGATCAGCTCGTGGCGCGTCTCGGAAGCGCCTTCCCTCACGGTGATCGGAAGGCCGAACCAGCTCGGTTTCGATTCGGGCAGGGTCTCGGGCAGGATCAGGTGGGCCTCCAGAGGCCTGAGCTGCTCCATCAGGTGGCGGAAGTTCTCGTTCCGCTTCGCGATGAAGCCTGGCAGCTTGTCCAGCTGCGACACGCCGACCGCGGCCTGCATGTCCGTGGCCTTCAGGTTGTAGCCGATGTGGCTGTAGGTGTACTTATGGTCGTAGCCGTGGGGCAGGCCCCCCAGCTGCCAGTCGAAGCGCTTGCGGCAGGTGTTGTCGTGGCCGGGCTCGCACCAGCAGTCGCGGCCCCAGTCCCGCAGGCTCTCGACGATCTTCTTCAGCCCTGGGTCCGAGGTGAGCACGGCGCCCCCCTCGCCCATGGTGAGGTGGTGGGCCGGGTAGAAGCTCACGGTGGCCAGGTCGCCGAAGGTACCGACCATCCGGTCGCGATACCGGGCACCCACAGCATCGCAGCAGTCCTCGATGACCCAGAGACTGTGCTTTTTCGCCACGGCCATGACAGCTTCGAGGTCGAAGGGGTTGCCCAGGGTGTGGGCCACCATGATGGCCCTGGTGCGTGGCCCGATGGCTTCCTCCAGGCAGGTCACATCCAGGTTGTAGGTGGGAATGTGGACATCCAGGAAAACGGGCACCAGCTGGTTCTGGAGGATGGGGTTCACCGTGGTCGGAAAACCCGTAGCACAGGTGATGACCTCATCGCCGGGGAGCAGCCTGCGCTCGCCCAGCTTTGGCGAACAGAGCGCGGTCAGGGCCAGCAGGTTGGCGCTGGAGCCTGAGTTCACCAGCAGGCAGTGCTTCTGCTCCATGAAGGTGGCGAAGCGCTCCTCGAAAGACTTCGCGAACCGGCCGGTGGTGAGCCAGAAGTCGAGGCTGGCGTCCACCAGGTGCTGGAGGTCCCGCTCGTCGAAGACTTTGCCGCTGACGGGCACGGGGCTCTCGCCCGGCACGAAGGGGCGTTCGGGCCACTGGGCCTGGTAGTACTCCGCCACGAGCTGAAGGATCTGGGCCCGGAGGTCTTCCGCACTCACGCCGCACCTCCTGTGCGGCGCCCCGAGGGGGCCGCGCGGTGCGCGGTGGCGCTCCGCTCCTGCTTCGCGCTCACGTCCGGGCTCCCAGGTAGTCCCGATACCACTTCACGGTCCGCTCCAGGCCTTCCCTCAGGGGAATCTTGCAGGACCAGCCCAGGATCCGCCGGGCCTTGGAGGCGTCCAGGTACTGGTCGCGAATCTCGGCCTTCGCCTGGTTGAGGATCACGGGTTCCAGGTCCGGTCGGCCCATCACGTCCAGAATCAACCGCGTCAACTCGAGGACGGACATCGGACGCTCGGGGCTGAAGTTGAAGGCTTGCCCGCGGACCTCCGGACGCTCGGCACCCTCGGCCAGCGCCAGGTAGGCGTCCACCACGTCCTCCACATAGAGGTAGTCGCGGGTGTAGGTGCCGTCGGACCGGAGTTGGGGCGCTTGGCCACCCAGCACGAGGCGGATGGTACCCGGGACGATGCGGCTCCAGTTCAGGTCGGCTCCCCCGTAGATGTTCCCGCAGCGGGCCACCGTGACCGGCAGGCCGTAGGTCTCGGCAAAGGTGTGGGCAAGCAGGTCCGTGCAGCTCTTGGAGACATCGTAGGGATGCCGCCCATTGGCGGGCATGTCCTCGGTGTAGGGCAGCACCTCGGCCTCGCCGTAGGCCTTGTCCGAGGAGGCCACGACGATGCGTCGCACCAGGTCCCGGTGGACCCGGCAGGCTTCGAGAAGCTGGTAGCTGCCGCGGATGTTGCTCTCGAAGGTCAGCAACGGGCTGCGGAGGGCGGTGCCCACGATGGCCTGGGCCCCCAGGTGGAAGACGGTGTCGACCTCCTGCTCGCTGAGGGCCCGCTCGAGGGTCGCGTAATCCTCCAGCGCCCCGGAGACGACGGCGCAGCGGCGGACATCCCCACTACGGATGAACTCACTCTGGGGATCCCAGTCCCGGACCAGCGCGACCACCTGGGCACCTTCCGCCAGGAGGCGGCGACAGAGCCACGATCCCACCAGCCCGGTGGCCCCGGTGACGAAGACCTTGCGTCCGGCCCAGTCGCTCATGCCCAGACCTTCCAGGGCGCATGTCCCGATTCCCAGAGCTGCTCGAGCATGTGTTTCTCCCGCAGCGTGTCCATGGGTTGCCAGAAACCCTCATGGCGGTAGGCCATCAGCTGCCCCTCGCGGGTCAGACGCTCGAGGGGGCTGCCTTCCCAGGACTGGTTGTCCCCTTCGATGTAATCCAGCACCTGCCGCTGGAGCACGAAGAATCCCCCGTTGATCCACCCCTCCCCGGTCTGGGGCTTTTCTGCAAAGGACATGACCTGGTCTCCGTCCATTTCCAGGCCCCCAAATCGCGCGGGCGGCCTGACGGCCGTCACCGTGGCCAGCTTGCCGTGGCTGCGGTGGAAGTCGAGGACCTTCCGGATATCGATATCCCCCACACCATCGCCGTAGGTGAGCAGGAAAGTGTCCCCATCCAGCCAGGGTGCCAAACGCTTGATACGCCCCCCGGTCTGGGTCTGGTCCCCGGTGTCCACCAGATGCAGCCGCCAACGCTCGGGCTCCTTGTCGTAGTAGCGGACGCCGCCTGTGGCCAGGTCGAGGCTCAGGTCGGCCTGCATGGCGTGGTAGCGCATGAAGTATTCCTTCACCATCTCGCCCTTGTAGCCGAGCGCTAGGACGAACTCGTCGAAGCCGGCGGCCTCGTAGATCTTCATGATGTGCCACAGGATCGGCCGTCCGCCGATCTCGACCATGGGCTTGGGCCTCACGACGGTCTCTTCCGAAAGCCGGGTGCCGAGCCCACCTGCGAGGATGACGGTCTTGATGGATGCGCTCATGGAGGGTGCCCCGGTGAGAATTGCCCTGTTATGACAGGGATGCGTGTCTCAAGCAAATCCCGTGCTGGCCTACACTTTGCGCCCAAAGCTCCGCTCCAGCTCGGACCGGGTCAGCTTCTTGATCACGGGCCGGCCGTGGGGGCAGGTGTGGGGCACCTCGCAGGCCTGGAGGTCCTGGATCAGGCGCTGGGCCAGGTCCGGGGAAAGGTGGTGGTGCTTCTTGATGGCGCTGCGGCAGGCGAGCTCGGCGTTGAGGTCTCTGCGGAAGGCCTCGAGGTCCACCTTGGCGCCGGTTTCCATCCGCGCCAGGAGATCCTCCAGGAGATCCTGGGGATCGCGGTCCGTGAGGAAATCGGGGAGGCCCCGCACCACCAGGGCGTCATCGCTGAAGGGTTCGGCTTCCACGCCAGCTCGCTGGATTTCTTCAAGAAAGGGCCGCAGGCGGGAGAGGGCGGCGGGGCCGAGGTGCACCACCTTAGGGGGAAGAAGGGGCTGGATGGCCGGCGCATGGCGGCGCAGGAAGAGCCGCTCGTAGAGGATGCGCTCGTGGGCCACGTGCTGGTCGATGATCCAGAGTTCCGGCTCGCCGTCCCCCTGCACCTCCGCCAGCAGGTAGGTCGCATCGAAGGCGCCCAGGTACCGCACGGGCGAGTCCAGCTCTGCGGCCCGGGACTCCAGGGGCCGGGTCTGATAGGCCTGATCGAGGCGTGAGTCGAGGGTTTCCTTCAGCACTGAGAAGGCCTCGCCCCCGCCCTGGGACCAGAGGTGGGGATGGGCTGCGGACTGGGACCGGAGGGGGGTTTCGTAGTCGGCCTCCATTGGCTTGGGAGGCAGCTCCAGCACGGAGGCCAGCCCTCCCCGCAGCTGGGTCCAAGCTTCCCGCACGGCCCGGCTCACCCAGGGGAAGACCCGGTGGGGCTCCCGGAAGCGCACCTCGGCCTTGGTGGGGTGGACGTTCACGTCCACGGCCTCCGCCGGGAGGTCCAGGAAGAGCACCGCCGCAGGGTAGGCCCCCTTGGGAAAGAAGCCCTCCCAGCCGTCGGCCAGGGCGGCCAGGAGCAGGCGGTCCCGGACGGCCCGGCCGTTGACGAAGAGGTAGAGGTGGTTCCGGTCCCGGAAGCTCACCTCCGGCGGCGAGAGGTAGCCGCGGATGACCCAGGGGGACTCGCCCTCCCGGAAGCCCCGGAGGGCCTCGAACTTCTCGCCCAGCAAAGGGGCCAGCCGCGCACCGGGGTCCGCCACGGGGGGCAAGACCAGATCACCACCCCGGTCCGTCCGCACAGTCCAGTGCACCTCGGGAGTCGCCAGGGCCAGACGGGTCACCACCCCCCAGAGGTGGGCATGCTCCGTGTCCGTGGACTTCAGGAAGCGCCGACGGGCGGGGAGCTGGGCGAAGAGGTCCCGCACGGCCACCGTGGTGCCCCGGGCCCGCGGGAAGGGCTGCACCTCCTTGATGACGCCGAACTCCGAGCGGAGCCGGTGCCCCTGCCCTTCCTGCTCGGCACTGGCCAGCTCGAAGCGGCTCACGGAGGCGATGGAGGGCAGGGCCTCCCCCCGGAAGCCGAAGCTGGCGAGGTGTGCCAGGTCATCCGCCGTGCGCACCTTGCTGGTGGCATGGCGCTCCAGGGCCAAGTAGAGGTCGTCCCGGGCCATGCCGCAGGCGTCGTCGGCCACTTCCAGGAGTCGCTTGCCTCCGTCCTCCCAGCGGATCTCCAGGCGGGCGGCTCCGGCGTCCAGGGCGTTCTCCACCAGCTCCTTCAGCACCGACGCGGGCCGCTCCACCACCTCCCCCGCCGCGATCTGGTTGGCGACATGGTCGGGAAGGACGCGGATCTTGGGCATCTGGCGATTCTACCGGGAACGGCTCAGGGCTCGAGCCGCAGGATGCGGCCATTTGCTTCATCCGTCAGCACATACAGCCATCCGTCCAGGCCCTGACGCACATCCCGGATTCGTGCCTGGAGACCCATCAACAAGGGCTCCCGAGATACCACCGCCGAGCCCTCCAGCTTGATTCTCCAAAGGGCCTTACCGGCGAGAGCCCCCAGGAAGAGGTTCCCCTGCCAGCCGGCGTAACGGGTTCCGGTGTAGAAGGTCAGACCACTGGGTGCAATGGACGTGGGAACCCAGTAGCTTGCGGGCTGCTCCAGGCCGGGAAGGCTTGTGGCTCCTCCGACCGGGGTGCAGGTCTCCGTGGGCGTGCCGTACTCGCACCCATAGCTGATCCGGGGCCACCCATAGTTCAACCCGGCCAGAGTCCGGTTGAGCTCGTCGCCCCCCTGGGGGCCATGCTCCGTCGTCCAGAGTTCCCCTGTGTCCGGATGGATGGCGGCTCCCTGGACATTGCGGTGGCCGAGGCTCCATACCTCGGGCGCAGCTCCCGTCACCCCTGCGAAGGGGTTGCCGGACGGGATCGTCCCGTCTCCGTTTATGCGCACCACTTTCCCAAGATGGTTGGAGAAATCCTGGGCTCCTTCTCTGTCGAGGTTTCGCTCACCCAAGGTGACGAACAGCCGCCCGCCCTTGTCGAAGACCAGCCGCGACCCGAAGTGGGCTGTGCTGTTCTGTTTCGGGAGCTGGCGGAAGATTACTTCCACGGAGTCGAGGTTCTGATGGTCTGTGGAGAGCACCCCCCTGAGTACCGCCGTGCCATTGAGACCCTCTTCCGGACCGGTCCCGGGCTCGGAAAAGCTGAGGTACACGCGCCTGTTCGAGGTGAATTGCGGGTCGAGGGCTATATCCAGAAGCCCCCCCTGCCCCCTGGCATCCAAGGGCGGCAGGCCCAGGATGGGGCTGGACAGGGTCCCATCGGGCAGGACGCGTCGCAAACGTCCGACCCTCTCGGTGACCAGGATGGAGCCATCCGGCAGGAAAGCCATCGCCCAAGGGTGTTCCAGGCCCTCCGCTACCTGGACGGGCTGGATCCCTGCGGAAGTCCCGGGCGAGGAGGATCCACCGCCTCCACCGCACCCCAGCCCAAAGACAAGGGCGAATACCCACAGGCCCCTTCGAAGCCTTATATGTTCGGCTAAAGGACTCGCTGCGAAGCCCATGGGGGACCTCCTGTCTCTTATACACATCTCCGAGCCCACGAGACCGTACTAGATCTCGT
>CAYZND010000150.1:0-8172 GCA_964479495.1 uncultured Mesoterricola sp. | reverse complement strand
GCCTGGAGCGACTTCACAACCTCCAGCCAGCAGACCGGCAGCCCCACGGAAGCGATGGCCTCGTCCCAGATCTCGCGTCCACCCGTGAGCCAGCGCCCGTCGGCATGGGACAGCAGGGAAAAGTCCGGTTCCCGGGGCGACCAGCGCGACAGGCGGCGCGTGACCTCGGGCAGGAGCGGCACCATGTGCACGCCGTGGAGCGGGTGCTGCACGGGCAGCAGGCCCGATTTCATGGCCTGGGGACCCAGCTGGACCAGCAGAGTCTCGAGGTCGGGTCGAGGCCCTGAGACCGTGAACTGGGCCTTGCCGTTCAGGTTGGACAGCACCATCCCGGGACGCCCCACCAGGGCCTCCCGCAGCTCGAGCTCCGTGAGGCCAATGAAGAAGGCCATGCCGTGCGTGCTGGAACCGAAGCGGGCCTCGGAGAGGTCCTCCACCGCACCGATGAGGTCCGCCACCGCCTCCATGGGAACGACCCCGGCAGCCACCACCGCCGAGAAGAAGCCCAGCGAGTGTCCTGTGGCAAGGACGGGCAGCGGCATGCCCGCGTGACGATGGGCGCGGTAGAGACCCACGGAGTGCGCCACCACGGCACAGGGCGCCTGGCGCGGCGCCTGGAGCGCCTCCAGGGGGCCTTCGGCCATCAGCTGCCGCAGTGCGTACCCGCTGGCCCGCTCCATGGCTTCCATAGACTCCCGCCAGGGGGAGGCTTCCGGCCAGCCTGCGGACATGCCGACCGCCTCGGTACCTTGGCCGGGAAACAGGAGAGCGATGGAGGCGTTCGCAGTCATGCCCACAGGATGCCTGAAATGGGAGGGCCCCAGAAAGAAAGAGCCCCGCGCCGAAGCGCAGGGCTCTGGGAAGCGTCGATGGACGTGTCTAGAGCTTCATCACATTGGAAGCCTGGGGTCCCTTGGGGCCCTGGACGATCTCGAAGCTCACCCGCGCCTTCTCATCGAGGGAGCGGAAGCCCTTCGACTGGATCGCGGAGTGATGAACGAAGATATCGGGGCCACCCTCGTCGGGCGTGATGAACCCGTATCCCTTTTCGGAGTTGAACCACTTGACGGTGCCTTCGGACATGATGCGTCTTCCCCGGGGCGGTGGCCCCATTGCCTGGGATGGTTCGCACACGGCCCATTCCAGGCGATGGCACCGTGGGGAGCGAAGCTCCGTGGAATCCGGCCTATCCAGAGGAAAGGACCGTCCGACTCAACGCAATCAACGCCGAGCGATCCGCGAAGATCGCTCAGCGTTGGGATGCCAAAAAGCCGGAAGACTGCGGCAAGCGTATCTGGGGATGGGAACAGGTTCAACAGGGAAAAGCGGAACCTCCGGTCCCGATACGGACCTACTGCTTCACGACATTGGTCGCCTGGGGACCCTTGGGGCCCTGGGCCACATCGAAGGTGACGCGCTGATTCTCCTGCAGGGTCCGGAAGCCCCGGTCCTGGATGGCGGTGTGATGGACGAAGAGATCGGGACCACCCTCATCGGGCGTGATGAAGCCGAAACCCTTTTCTGCGTTGAACCACTTGACGGTGCCTTGAGCCATGGAACGACCTGAAGACGTGGGCCTGGACAGGTAGGCGCGAAGGTGGCTTCCAGGCGGGACCACCCACGCGGTGAGAGAGCAGCCAGAAATGGCTGGGAACCAGTCTCCAGGATCAACCCTGGAATTTCCACGAAAAACCTGTGCCGAGAGAACCTTTCCTGCCGCCTTCCCCTCAGCCGGCGGTCGAAGCCGAGGCAGGTTCGCCATCGAGATCCGTCTGGACCCCTGGGCGATCGAACCGAAGGTGGGGAGCCAGGCTGCTTCCGGGGAAGGACCCGTCACCCTGGTGATTCCCGGGCCCTGTTCGGCGAGGCCAGATCCCCGCACCCTTCAGGCCTTCCGGATCCTCGCCTGCACCTCGAGCAGGAAGGCTTCAAAGCGGTCCGGGTCCGTCTTGCAGATGTCCAGGCCCGGCCTTCCATCCTTCCGGGGGAAATGGGCGAACTGACGCTTCCTGAAGCTGCGAATCGCCACGACCACCGAGACGCCCGCCAGGGACCAGCAAAGCAGGGTAGCCCACGAGGCTCCAGGGAACAGGGGCTCCCTCGACAAGAGCAAAGCCAGCGCGATGGCGACGGATCCGACCAGGACCGATCGCTTGAACCACTTGTTTCGCACGGTGAACCGCGAAGGTTGGGGCGAGAGATCCGACAGCCTCACGACGGTCTGGTAGCGCTTGCCCAGGGTCCATCGGGCATCGATCTCCACGCGGTCCTTGTGGAGCTGGAAGGTCCGCTGCACCTGGGGGAGGCGTTCGAGGTACGTGGGGGTACCGGTCTTTGTCGGCATGGCGCATCCATGGGTTGGGTGGAACCGATCACGAGGGCGGTGCGCCCCGTGTGCATCATGGTGGCATGCCACGGAGGACGGCGACGAAGACCGCTTCCTCCTCATGTTCCGTGCCGCCCTCGGGACGATCCGCGGAGGCCCGGACCGTTGGCACTGTGGCTATCCTGATCCCATGCGCTGGACGTCCACCCAAGTCAAAGACCTGTTGGTTCGATTGGACGCCGCCTACCCTGATGCCCGGTGCGCCCTGCAGCACGAGGATCCCTACCAGCTGGTGGTGGCGACGATCCTGTCGGCCCAGTGCACGGATGCCCGCGTGAACCTGGTCACCCCGTCCCTCTTCGCGAAATACCCCACCCCCGACCGGCTGGCCCGGGCCCTTCCCGCAGAGCTGGAGGCGCTCATCCACTCGACGGGATTCTTCCGCAACAAGGCCAGGAACCTGATCGGCCTGGGGCAAGCCCTGGTGACTCTGCACGGGGGCGAGGTGCCCCGGGATCCCAAGGCCCTGTCGGCCCTGCCCGGCGTGGGCCAGAAGACCGCCAACGTGGTCCTGGCCAACGCCTTCGGCATCCCGGCCCTGGCCGTGGACACGCACATCTTTCGCGTGGCCCGCCGCCTGGGGCTCTCCTCGGGCAACACGCCCGAGAAGGTGGAGGCCGATCTCTGCAAGCGGTTCCCGGAAGGCCTCTGGATTCCTCTGCACCATCAGCTCATCTGGCACGGCCGACGGGTCTGCGATGCGCGAAAGCCGCGCTGCGAGGAATGCCCCCTGCAGGACCTCTGCCCCACGGGCTCCGGCCGGATGGCCGACCCCCGCAGCGGCAAGCGCCGGCTGCCGTGACTCAGGACCGATAGAAGTCCCGGTACCAGGTCACGAAGCGGGCCAAGCCCTCTCGCAGGGGCGTGTAGGGCGTGGCTCCCAAAAGCTCCGCCAGGGGGGAGGTGTCCGAGCTGGTCTCGAGGACATCGCCCGGCTGCATGGGCTTCATCACCAGCCGAGGCTCCCGCTCCAGCAACTCGCCCAGGGTGTGGATGAACGCCATGAGGGGCACGGGCTCGCCGTTCCCGATGTTGTAGACCCGATGGGGCGCCGAGCTTCCCGCAGGATCGCCCCCTTCGGGCGTCCAGTCCCCATCCGCCGCGGGGAAGCGGTCCAGCAGCGCCACGATGGACCCGGCGATGTCGTCCACGTAGGTGAAGTCGCGCCGCATGTCACCGAACCCGTAAACATCGATGGGCTCCCCCGCGAGGATGGCCCGGGTGAACTTGAAGTAGGCCATGTCGGGCCGCCCCCAGGGACCGTACACCGTGAAGAAGCGCAGGCCCGTCATGGGGATGCGGTAGAGGTGGGCGTAGCTGTGACTCATCAGCTCGTTGGCCTTCTTCGTGGCCGCGTAGAGGCTGACGGGATGGTCCGTGCGGTGCTGCGTGCTGAAGGGCGTCTGCCGGTTGAGGCCATAGACCGAGCTGGAGCTGGCGTAGACGAGATGGCCCACGCCCGTCTGCCGGCAGCCTTCCAGGATGGTGAGGTGCCCCGTGAGGTTCGAATCCGCATAGGCGAAGGGGTTCTCAAGGGAGTAGCGCACCCCTGCCTGGGCGCCCAGGTGGATGACCCGCTCGAAGCGCTGCGCCGCGAAGAGCGCCGCGACGCCCGACCGGTCCGACAGGTCCAGCCGCTCGAAGCGGAAGCCGGGGCGGGCCTGCAGCCGAGCCAGGCGCGCCTCCTTCAGGGAGACCTCGTAGTAGGCGTTGAGGTTGTCCAGGCCCACCACCTCGTGGCCCAGGTCGAGCAGCCGCTCGGAGACGTGGTAGCCGATGAACCCGGCGGCGCCGGTGACAAGGATCTTCATGGTCTAGCCCCCACGGGAACATAGCGGTAGATGGGCTCCTCGGTGCTGGGACCCGAGGGCCGGGCGGAGCCGGGCGGCATCAGCCACCAGTACTCGCTGTGGCGCGCTCCGAGGTCCGTGCCCAGTGCCAGGTTGAACTCCTGCTCCAGCACCCTCCGGGGCCCGATGACCCAGCGCCCGGGGGCGGCGGTCTGCCACTGGGCTGCGAACCGCGCCTGGTCCCTGGAGCGCATGAGGTAGGGCAGGTGCAGCCAGGGGCGCGTCGCATAGAGGAAGAACTGCTCCCGATAGTCCACCAGGAGCACCTCGGCGCCCGCGGGTACGGTGGACTCCACCCGCTGCACGAGCGCCCTGGGGATCCTTCCTTCGTTGATGGATGGGTTCAGACCGAAGCCCAGCACCAACCAGACCGCCGCCAGCACGCAGGTGAGGGCGGCCAGGACCGAGTGGCGCAGCAGGATGAGCGCGGCGAGGGAAGCAAGCGCCAGGAGGGCCAGGGGGAGCCAGGGGTTGCCCAGCTCCTGGGCTGCAAGCTTGGCCTGGAGCTTCGGCACGGCCAGCAGGGCGGCGGTGGCCAGGATCGCCAGGACGGTCAGCAGGGCCACCAGCCCCATCCAGAGACGCCGGGGCCAGGGGAGCGCCAGCAGCTCCGGCAGGTAGGGGGCCGCCAGCAGGGCCAGGGCCGGAGCGGCGGGCAGGATGTAGACGCCCCGCTTGCCCGGGGAGGCGCTGAAGAAGACCAGCACCAGCACCAGGTAGGCCAGCAGCAACAGGATCCGCCGGTCGGAGGCCCGGCAGGCGCGGACCCACCGGACCGCCAGCCAGGGCAGCAGGAGCGAGAGGGGCAACCAGAAGGCCGGAATGACGTTCACCAGGTAGTCCCACCAGGGCGCGACGTGGTGCCAGGCACTTCCATAGCGGGTCACGGTCTGGCGGAAGAGGATGTCGTTCTGGTAGGCGAGGAAGTCCGGGTTCCCGCTGGCCTTCACCGCCAGCATCATGGGCACGGCCCAGAGGGCGATGGCGCCCGCCAGGAAGAGGGGTCCCGCCAGGCCCTTCAGCCAGGCCGTCCAGGGCGCCCGCCGCAGCTCGCCCCGGTGGGTCCAGAGGGCGGGCAGGAGCGCGAACAGCGCCAGGATGCCGACCCCCTTCGTGATCACTCCCAGGCCGGCGGCGAACCAGCCGAGGTGGTACCAGCGCCAGCCTCCGCCAGTGCACAGGAAGCGCAAGAACCCGTAGACCCCGAGCAGGATGAAGCCCGTGACGACCATGTCGATCTGGGCCGTGCGCGCCTGCAGGGTGAACTGCACCGTGAGCAGCAGGAGCAGCCCGGCCCGCCAGGCCGTGGCGTCATCCCAGAGCCGCCGAGCCCCATCGTGGACCAGGGCGAGGGTGCCCAGTCCCGCCAGCAAGGAGGGCATGAGGAAGGCCACGCGCAGGGAGCCCGTCAGCTTCAGGAAGACCGCGATGAGCCACATGAACACCGGCGGCTTGTCCGGATAGAGCTCCCCGCCCCGGTACGGGAAGAGCCACTGGCCACTCTCCACCATCTGCCGGGCCACCAGGGCGAAGCGGGGCTCGTCTGCGGGCCATGGGTCCCGCAGGCCGATCCCGGCCCCGAAGAGGATCACACCCAGCAGGAGGAGCAGGAGCAGGGCGCGGCGGCGGTCAGAGGGCCCGCTCAGAAGGAAGGCGTCGTTCAGCATGGGCACCCTTGAGTGCGATCGGGGATCAGTGGGTTCCCTTGTCCCGGTGCCAGCCCCGGTGCTTGATGTCCAGGTAGAGGCTGTAGCAGGCCGTAAAGGCCGGGAACAGGTTCTGGAGCACGCCCACGGAGTCGCGCTTGGCGGAGAAGAGGAAGTAGGACAGCGTCATGAGGCTGCCCACGATGCTCATGTACCAGAACACGCGGGGCATCACCGGCTTGCCGGCCCGCTTGGAGGCCACGAACTGCACCAGCCAGCGGCCCCCGAAGAGGAAGGCCCCCGTGTAGCCGATCAGCTTCCACGCCGTGACGTGCAGTCCGGTCCAGAACAGCCAGGTGATGGGTGTGTCGAGACCGTTCACGGAGCCACCTCGCGGATGACGGCCACCTTGGCCCGCCGCTTCAGCCACCAGACGCCCAGCACATCCACTAGGCCCACCCAGAGCCGATTCCAGACGCCGTACTTGGAGACACCCGCCACGCGGGGGCGGTGGTTCACGGGGTGCACGGCCATGATCCCGCCCTGGGCCTGGATAAGGGTGGGGATGTACCGGTGCATGTGGTCGAAGCAGGGCAGGTTCAGGTACCAGTCCAGACGCACGGCCTTCAGCCCGCAGCCCACGTCCGGCACGCCATCCTTCAGCATGGCGTTGCGGAAGCCGTTGGCAATCTTGGAGCTCATCCGCTTCACCCAGTCGTCCCGGCGGTTCACGCGATGGCCGATGACGCCCACCACGCGCCCGTCCCGCTCGTGGTCCTCCAGGACGCGCTTCACCATGCCCGGAATGTCCGCAGGGTCGTTCTGCCCATCGGCGTCCAGCACCACCAGCCACTGCCCACGAGCCGCCCGCGCGCCGGAAAGCACCGCGAAGCTCTGCCCCGTGCTCCGCTCGTGCCGCAGCACCCGCAGACGGTCGTAGCCTTCCGTGATGAGGGCCCGCAGGGTCTCCCACGTGGCGTCCGTGCTGCCGTCATCGACGTAGATCAGCTCGTAGTCGAAGGCTCCGTCGAGGGCCTGGCGGACCTCCGCCACCAGGGGCCGGATGTTGTCCACCTCGTTCTTGGCCGGAATGACGATGGAAAGGAAGGGGGTGTGCGGCGCCGCGTCGTTCATGAAATGGAGCATCCCAAAAGGCCCGTTGACTCGGGCAGACACTCCATTGTGCCCCTCCCCCGGCCGAACACCTAGGCGGGTCGACGCAGGGCCTCTGGCATCGTCGAATCGTGCCGGTCTTTGACCAATCCTGGCTTCAGAATAGGGCCTTTATGGCCAGCGCCACCAGGATCACGCCAGCCATCAGGCGCGCATAGCGGTTCAGGAAGCCCACCGCCTTGTTGCCCAGGAAGCAGCCGACGAGGGAGTTCACGAAGGTGACGATGCCGATCCAGGTGACGGATACGGCCAGGGAGACGTTCGACAGACCCAGCACCGAACCGATCAGGAAGGCATCGATGCTGGTGGCCACGGCCAGGGACATCAGGCACCGGTAGCCAGCGCACGTGCACGGTTTGGGAGCTTCCTCCTTCCCCGAGGTGAAGAAGTCGTAGAAGGTCTTGGCACCCAGGGCCCCGAACACGAGGAAGCTGATCCAGCCGGAGTAGCGGGCGATGTACTGGGCCAGGAAGTACTTCGACAGCACCGATCCCAGGAGCGGCATGACCGCCTGGAAGATCCCGAAGGCCAGGGCGATCTTCAGGAACTTGCGATAGCGGTCCGCCGGGAGCCTCATGCCGCAGCTCAACGCCACGGAGAAGGCGTCCAGGGACAGGGCCAGCGAGATCAGGAACAATTCCCAGAGAACCATCGAGCTTTCCTTAGGGGGTGGGGAACTGGACGGACAGCCAATGATCTCCGGGCGTGTCCAGCCGACGCCCTCGATCACTGGTCTCGCCAAGCACGATCACCATCTGCACCATGGCCTGCGGCCAAGTCTGTTGATGCAGATCCCCCGGATTGTTCACGAGGGCGGCTACTCCCCAATGCCACTCACGAGCCTACCACGGGAGAGCCGCCCTACCGGGGTTCAGCCCCTAGGTTTTCGCTCTGTTGTGGCGCAGGCTGGACCAGAAGCTGAGGCCGATGAGTCCGGCGCCGATGGTGCCCGAGACGATCTCCGGGGTCTCGATGCCGGCGGCCTTGAGATACATGATCAGCGAGAGGGCCCCGATGGCCCAGAAGGCGCCGTGCTCCAGGAACCGGTAGGTGGCCAGGGTCCCGTCCTCCACCAGCTTGATGGTGAGGGACCGCACGAACATGGCGCCGATGCCCA
>CAYZND010000149.1:0-8177 GCA_964479495.1 uncultured Mesoterricola sp. | reverse complement strand
TGGCCCAGGCGGTCGCCCGCCTGGATGTGCTCTGCTCCTTCGCAGAGCGGGCTCGGCATTCGGGCTGGACCCGACCGGAACTCTCCGAGGAGCGGGAGCTGATCCTCACCGGGGCTCGCCATCCCATGCTCGAGGCGCGCCTCGGCCGCGAGTGCATCCCCAACGACCTGAACCTTCGCCCTTCCCGGTCCATGGCCGTGGTCACGGGTCCCAACATGGGTGGCAAGTCCACCTTCCTGCGCACCGCCGCCTTGCTGGTGGTGCTGGCCCAGGTGGGCTCCTTCGTGCCCGCGGAGCTCATGCGCTTCGGCCTCACGGACCGCATCTTCACCCGCATCGGGGCCAGCGACTTCCTGGCCAAGGGACAGTCGACCTTCATGGTGGAGATGACCGAGACCGCGCGGATCCTGAACCAGGTGACGCCCCGTTCCCTGGTGATCCTGGACGAGATCGGCCGCGGCACCTCCACCCGGGATGGTCTGGCCCTGGCGGAAGCCATCGCCTTGCACCTGAAGGACCTGCGAGGCGGCGCACCCCGAACCCTCTTCGCCACGCACTTCTTCGAGCTCACCCGCCTGGCCGACGACCCACGCATCCACAACCTCCATGTGGAAGTCCAGGAGTGGGAGGAACACCTTCTCTTCCTCCATCGCATCGCCGAAGGCCCCGCGGACCGCAGCTACGGCATCCAGGTGGCCAAGCTCGCAGGCATTCCGCGGTCCGTCATCGCCGCCGCCCAGCGCATCCTCACCGAGACCCAGGACCCCGCCATCATCAAGCCTGGACGCCGGAAAGCTGAAGCCGTCCAGCCCGCCCTGCCCCTCTTCGAGGCTGAGCCGGATCCCCTGCGCGAGGAGCTGAACGCCCTGGACCTCAACCGGATGACGCCGCTCGAGGTCCTGAACTGGGTGGCCGAACGACAGAAGGGATAGCGGACAGTCGCTCCCTCGTCACGGCTCCGTGGGATCGGTCTGGGTGGGGAACACGGACTGCACCTTCGTCAGCAGGGTATCCATGCTGAAGGGCTTCTGGATGAAGCAGATGTCGGAGTTCATCACGCCGTGCAGCGCGATGATGTCCTCCGGATACCCCGACATGTAGATCACCTTCAGCTCCGGCTTGAGGAGGCGAAGCTTGTCGGACAGCTCCTTGCCGTTCATGCCCGGCATGATGACGTCCGTCAGGAGCAGGCGGATCTGCTCTCCATGGGCCTCCATGATCGCGATGGCCTTCTCGGCATGTGGAGCGCAGATCACGTCGTAGCCGCATTTCTGGAGAATCTCGCCGGCCATCTCCAGCAGCATCGGATTGTCTTCCACAATCAGGATGCGCCCGAGAGGCCGTTGTTCCTCCACGCTGTCTTCCACGGGCGGAGTTGGCTCCGGGGCTTCCTCGGTACGAGGCAACAGGATCGTGAAGACGCTCCCCTTCCCGGATTCGCTGGAAGCGGTGATGGCCCCGTGGTGCTGCTTGATGATGCCGTCGACGGTGGACAGTCCGAGACCGGTCCCTCGGCCCTTCTCCTTGGTCGTGAAGAACGGCTCGAAGATGCTGGTGAGGACCGTCTCGTCCATGCCGACGCCCGAATCCGCCACCGAGAGCATCACGTAGGAACCGAGGGGGATCCCACGCCAGTTGTGGATGTCCTCGGCGGAGAGGGGGAGGTTCCTGGTGGTGATCACCAGGGTGCCACCGTGCGGCATGGCATCCTGGGCGTTGAGGGCCAGGTTCATGAGGACCTGCTGGAGCTGCACCCAATCCGCCTTGATGTGCCAAAGGCCCGGTTCCAGCTCCATCCTCAGGAGGATGTTCTCCCGGATCGTGCTTTTCAGGATTTTCTCGAATCCTTGGATCACCTCGTTGAGGTCGATCACCCTCATCTCAAGCATCTGCCTCCGGCCGAAGGCCAGCAGCTGCTGGGTGATGCCCTTGGCGGACTCCGCAGCCTTTCGGATCTGCGCGAGCATCCGGTGGTTCGCCTCTCCGGGTTCGCTCTCCATCAACATGAGGTCCGTGTAGACCATGATGGGCGACAGGAGGTTGTTCACATCATGGGCAACGCCGCCTGCCAACTGCCCCACGACCTCGAGCTTCTGGGACTGATTCAGCCGGAACTCGAGCTGCTTGCGCAGGGTGATGTCACGGATGATGCTGAAAAGATGGATCTCACGCCCGTTCAGGATGTGGGAGAGCGAGAACTCGACGGTGAAGCTGGACCCGTCCTTGCGCAACCCCACACCCTCCTGGATGGATACGTGATGACCCGATCGGAGAACGGATCCGGTCTCTCCCTCGGCCACGACATGTCCCGCGAGCAGCCCCGGCACGAACTCGTCCATGGCATGCCCGATCGCATCCTCCTCCGGATAGCCGAACATGGCCTGAGCGGCGGGATTAAAGAGCGCGATCCTCCCGGAGGCATCGACGGCGATGATGGCATCCTTGCTGGCTTCGATCACCGTCCGGAATCGCTCCTCGCTCCGGCGCGCCTCCTTTTCCGAAGCCTCGAGCTCGGCCGTGGCCGAGACCACGCGACGCCGCAAGGAGGCGTTCCATAGGAGGATCCCGATCAGGACCGATGCGACCAAGCCTCCGCTCAGCGCAAGGATCCGCCACGGAATGCGGCTTGTGATGGGCACGCCAGTCCAGTCGCTCGCGATGGCATCGACCTCCTGCCGGGAGATCTTGTTGAATCCCTCGTTGATGACCGCCAGGAGTTCCTGGTTCCCCCGCTTCACGGCGGCATGGACGGCGCTCCGGTAGAGCGGCTCCACCGTGTGCCTGAAATCGTCCACCCGTCCCTGCTTCATGAGCAGGAACATGGCGATGGGTGTATCGCTGACGAAGATCCTGATCTCTCCCTTGATGGCCGCCTGGATCATGGCATCGTTGGAGGGATAGCGGACCAGGTCGATCTCCGGGTGATGCTTCCGCACGTATTCTTCGGATGCGTCGGCTTCGACCACCCCTACGTTGAAACCATGGGCGCTTGAAAGATCCTTGATGCCAAGGATCCGCTGGTCGAAGAAGACATGGGTCGTGACTTCGGAGTAGGAAGAGGAGAAGTCGAAGACCTTGGTGCGTTCCTCCGTCAGAAAGATGTTGCCCACGGCATCGGCCTGGCCGTTCTTCACGGCCTCCAGGGCATCGGCCCAGACCATGCACCGGTATTCGACCGGGATGCCGGTCTTGGTGGACCAGAGGCGCCAGATGTCCACGGCGATGCCTTCCGCCGCGTCCTTGCTGTTCCTGAACTCGTAGGGGGCATAGGCTTCGTCACCGACCACGACGATCCTGGAAGGCCGGGAATTCGCGGCCGTGCTCTGCATCAGGACCAGACCGCAGGCGAGGAGCACAAGACACCCGAGCCGACGGATCGTCCGCCGCCAGATGTGCGAGATCCTGAGCGACAGTGAAAGCGGCACGCGGCTCCTGGGGGCTGAGAGGAAGGAAGCTCCACCAATAGGCTCCGGAGGTCCACGTGTCAATGACTTTCCAGGCCAGGGTAAGGCTCTTCCCAGCCTCTCAAAGCAGCAGGGGCGGCATCGCGATGGGGGAACGAGAATGAATAGACTATCGATGAGCTGACACAAGAATGTGCCCGAGGTCCGATCCGATGGTTTCGCACCGGAAAGCTCGCGTTCACGGCTGCCTGTGGCCGGATCCGGATCTCCCCCCTAGAGCCCCAGGTTTCTCTCCAGCTGCTCAAGGAACCATGCCACGGCCGTCTCGGTGACGCCCTTGCGAGCGCCGAACAGGAGCTTGCGCTCCAGGGCATCCAGAGGATAGGCGTCCACGGTCACACGGCACGCCTCGCCATCGACCTGTATCTGGCACGTGAGCTGGGTCCGCTCGCCCAGGGTCTTGCCCAGCATGACCTTGGGCAGCTTGATCTCAAGGCGGCCCTGCAGCGGCGCAGATGCGACGATCTTGCCTTCCAGGACCTCGGTGGCCTTGAGGGCTGCATCGTGGATCCGGATGGGCTCCAATGGGTAGCGACGTTCCTGGTGCTGTTCAAGGGGCATGGGCTAGCTCCCGGCGTGGATGTTGAGGTCCTGGAAAGAGACCTGGGACAAGAGGGATTCCACGAGCAGCCTGGAGCCCACTTCGGTGCCGCTGAGACTGGCACTGGCCGCACCGCTCGCCACACCCCAGGCCAGGGCTTCCTTCAATCCGAGGCCCTGGGTCAAAGCCCCCACCAGGCCGCCCACCAGGGAGTCCCCGGCGCCGATGGGGTTCTTCTCCTGGATCCGCGGACTGCCCACGAGCCAGGCCCCTTCCGCCGTCTGCAGCAAGGCTCCGGCCTTGCCCATGGACACGACCACATTCTGGGCCCCCAGTCTGCGGATGGCGGCGGCGCCCTCGGCGATCTCCGGCCGGCTGCCCATGGGCAGACTGGTGAGGCAGCGGGCTTCTTCGGTGTTCGGCTTCACGAGGTAGGGTCCCTCCTGGCAGCCCAGACGAAGCGATTCGCCGGTGGTGTCGAGGATGGCGCAGGCCTGGTGGCCGTTCAGGATCCGGATGATCCGGGCGTAGAAGTCGTCCTCCACACCGGGGGGCAGGCTGCCCGCCAGCACCCACCAGTCCCCAGGCCGGGCCACCGCATCGATCTTCGCCAACAGGGCGGCCTGGTCCTCGGATCCAGCCAGGGGTCCCTTCTCGTTGACCTTGATGTAGTGGCTGTGGTTCTCGGTGACAATGCTGATGTTGGTCCGCGTTTCGCCTTGGATCTTCACGAAGTCCGTGCCGATGCCCAGATCCTGCAGGCCCTCCCGCAGGAGGTCCCCCGTGCGCCCGCCCAGGAAGCCCACGGCCGTGCTTTCGACTCCGAGGCTCTTGAGCATGCGGGAGACGTTGAAGCCCTTCCCACCGAAGTCCACGCGGGAATCGCTGGCCCGCAGCACCGCGTCGTATTCCACGGCGGCCACGGTCAGCTCCCGGTCCACGGCCGGATTGAGGGTGAGTGTGTAGATCATGATCTCTCCTATCCCTCAGGGCTTCTGCCAGAACCGCTCGATCAGTGCTTCCTCCGCCTCACGGGTCCACAGGAAGTCCTCACCCAGCTTCTCTGCCACCTCGGGCAGCTTGTCCTTCAGCTCTTTGATGCCCATGAGCGGAAGGTCCTGGATCTGGGGGAACACGATCACCTTGCCGGGATACGTGCCGTGCTCGACGGCATCCAGCGCCTGGGCCGCGGTGGGCAGCCCGCCGATGGCGGCCACAGAGCGGCCCGGGGAGAGGGTGCCCGCCAGGCGGCGCTCCATCACCAGGGCCTGGTCGTGGATCGTGAGGCCCGAGGTGCCCGTGTATTGCGCGTTGGAGAGGTAGACGTTGCTGAGGTTCACCACACCGTAGGTGCCGTTGGGCACGCCGGCGAAGAGCACCATCATGCCGTCGGCCTTCATGACCGTATCGCCTTCTTCCATGAGCTTGGCCATGGGCACACTGACGACCACGTCGTCCGCGCCCTCGCCGTGGGTGGCCTCCATCACAAAGTCATGGAAGGAGACCTTGGAGGTCATGGGATTGAAGAAGCTGAGGGTGCGGCCCTGCTTGGCGGCGAGGGGCGTGAACATCTCGCGCAAGGTCTGCAGGCGTTCGTCGCTCACCTCGGTGGCGATCACGTGCTTGGGCCCGTCGGGCAGCTCCAGGGCGCGCTGCACGTGCATCTGGCCCATGGGGCCGCCCGCGCCGACGAAGACGGTGTTGCCGCCCGAGCGCAGCTCGCAGCGGTTGCGCTCCTCGCCGTACGAGGCCGCCAGGTCCGTGCCCTTGGTGCCCACGAAGGCGATGTAGTCGTAATGCAGCCGCCCCAGGTCCACCGACACGAGGTTGTCCAGAGGCGCGGTGCCCGCCAGGTTGAAGGTGCCGCGGCGGGCGATGCAGCGGGCCGCCTCGCCCACGGCCTGGGCTGACGTGGGGTTCAGCACGATCACGTCATCGAAGCCCACACCGTTCGTCAGCTCGGCGCTGAGGGCCTTGTAGCCGTCCGCCGTCACGCCGTTGCGCTCGATCACCTTGGCGCCCGTGGCGGCCACGAGTTTCTTGATGGAATCGGGGACATCCGTGAAAACCACCGTCGCGGGCTTGAGGGCCAAGGAGCAGGTGAAGGCCGTGGCGTCGCCGGGCTGGCCCAGGATCCACAGGCTGCCGCCCTCCTTCGGAGAGAGGCGGCGCCGCTGGGTGTAGGCGCCCATGACGCAGCCCCAGGGCTCCAGCACGGAGGACTCGGCGTAGCCCATGTCTTCGGTGACGGGCAGCAGGCCCGCGCCGTCATCCGTTTCCAGCACTTCCTTGCCGATGAGGTGGTACTGGATCAGGCCGCCGGGCACGGTGTAGCCATAGGCCGTACTCTTGCCCTGCTGGTAGATGTCGGGCTGCACCGCCAGGCGCTGGCCGCGGTGGTACTTCCCTTCGAGGTTCTTGCCCACCTTGATGACGGTGAGGGAGACCTCGTGGCCCAGGCGGGTGGGCTCCTTGCGCATGTCGCGGTTGTAGAGCTTGGGGTGCGCCGGTCCCTGCTTCAGCACCTTGATGTCGGAGAAGCAGATGCTCACGCAGTCGATGCGCACGAGCATCTGGTCGTCGCCAGGCTCGGGGATCGGGAACGCTTCCGGGGCGCCGTCCTTGCCCATGTTCTCGAAGCCAGCACCGTAGAGGTTCCAGGCGAGGCTCTGCTCGGGCAGTGCGTAGTTCAGGGAGCGGTAAGCCTGGAGCTTGTCACTCATGGAAATTCCTTTCACGGGTCGGGTTAGTTCGAGAAGGCCCGCACGAGCGCGCGGACCTCCTGGGCCGTGGAGCAGGCCAGGGCCCGCTGGGCCAGTCCGCCCAGGGCGGCCGCCGACAGGGAGCGGACCTGGGCCTTGACGGTGGGGATGGAGGGCACGCTGACGCTGAGCTCGTCCACCCCCAGGCCGATGAGGATGGGCACGGCCAGCGGATCCGAACCCAGCTCGCCACAGACGCCCACGAACTTCCCGTGGCGGTGGGCCCCTTCCACGGTCAGCGCGATGAGGCGCAGCACCGCCGGGTGCAGGCCGTCCTGCCGGGAGGCCAGGAGTGCGTTCCCCCGGTCCATGGCCAGGGTGTACTGGGTCAGGTCGTTGGTGCCGATGGAGAAGAAGTCGGCCTCCTGGGCCAGGCTGTCCGCCAGCAGGGCGGCGGAGGGCACCTCGACCATGATCCCCACGGACACGGGCGGCACGCCCAGCTCGGCGCGGAGATCCTCGATGAGGGCCTTGGCCTGCCGCAGCTCGCCGACCTCGCTCACCATGGGGAACATGATCTTCAGGTGGCCGTGGGTGGAAGCCCGCAGGATGGCCCGGAGCTGCTCCTTGAACAGCCCGGGGTGGTTCAGGCAGAGGCGGATGCCGCGCTCGCCCAGGAACGGATTCTCTTCCGGCGGAAGGTCCAGGTAGGGCACCGGCTTGTCGCCGCCGATGTCCAGGGTGCGGACAATCACCGGATGGGGCTTCATGGTTTCCGCAATGGTCCGGTAGACCTCGAACTGCTCGTCCTCGCTGGGCGCCGTGGTGCGCTCCAGGAAGAGGAACTCCGTGCGCAGCAGGCCGATGCCGTCCGCGCTCACCTTCATGGCCTCGACGGCATTGGCCGTGGAGCCGGCGTTGCCCGCCACTTCCACCCGCCGACCGTCGGTGGTGATCGTTGGGAGGGCCGTCTGCTCGCGCGCCGCGCGGCGGCCCTCCTGCCATGCCTTCTGGGCTTCGAAGGCCTTGTTCAGCGCCTCGAGTCCCGGGTTCACGTCCAGGGTGCCCTGCCCGCCGTCGAGGATGACGGGGGTGCCCTCGGGAATCTCGAGCAGGGAAGGCTTCGCGCTGACGATGGCCGGGATGCCCATGGCGCGGGCGAGGATGGCGATGTGGGAGGTGGGACCGCCGCCCGTGATGCAGAAGCCCAGCACCCGCTCGGGATCGAAGGCCGCGGTCTCGGAGGGGGACAGCTCCCGGGCCAGCACGATGACGGGCGTCTCGGGCAGCGTCGTGCTCTGGACGCCGAGCATGCCGCCCAGCACGCGGCGGCCCACGTCGCGCATGTCATCGGCCCGGGCCGAAAGGGTGGCGTCCTTGAGGGCGCCGATGGCGAGGGCCCGCTCCTCAATGGCAGCGGCCCAGGCCTTGGCCGCGTCGAGGCCCGTGCGCGCCCGCACGTCGGCCAGG
>CAYZND010000148.1:0-8178 GCA_964479495.1 uncultured Mesoterricola sp. | reverse complement strand
GGCTCGGTGTGGCCGTCGTTGGTGCAGAAGAAGGCCACCTTCTCGCCGTTGGGGCCGTACTTCTTCAGCCAGCTGGGAACCTTCTCGAGGATGAACTGCTGGGCGCCGGCCATGCCCACGTCAGAGGTCGGGTCGGGAGCGGTCTCGAAGGCCCACTTGATGCCCAGGTCCTTGCAGGCGGCTTCCATGATGGTGCGGCGGCGGCCGAGGCTCTCATAGGACATGTGGCGGGGGAAGGAGATGTGCACGAAGGTCTTGGCGCCCATTTCCTTGGCGGCCCAGATGATCGTGTAGCCGCGGGACACGAAGTCCTGGCTGGCCACGAAGTCGGCGGCGCTGGCGATGACCTGCGGGTCCTCGTGGGCCTCGCCGGCGAGGGTGTAGATGTCAGGACGCTTGGCCTTGACGCGCTTGAACGCCTCGGCCGTGCCCGGAATGGCCTGGTTCACGACGATCGCCTTCATGAGTGGATCGTCGGCCAGGGACACCACGCTGGAGATGTAGGTCTCTTGCTGGGACATGAAATCATCGGGATAGGTCAGGTGCTGGATGACGCCGCCGCTCTTGATGGACCCATATTCCTTGGCGAGCGCTTCCGCTCCGCGCAGGTCGTCCTCGGACTGCGAGACGGTGCCGGTCACGACGCCCACATGGAACTTGGCCTGGGCCAGGGCATTCGTGCCCGTCAAAAACATCGCTGCGGGGACCAGCGTTGCGGCAACTTTCGTCAACGTCCTCATGGAGCCTCCTGGGATGGAACGGTGGCTCATCGTAGAACCACCGGTTGAAGCGTCAAGGGAACCTGGCTTCGCCCAGCCCTTGTATTCCCGGGCAACATCGACTCACGAGCCATTCGGCAAGGGCGTATTAGCATTGTTTTATTTAAGGATATCTCACACCATAAAAAGGCGCGGCAACCGTTTTCGGGAATTTCCTAGTAAATGCCAGATGTGATGGTTATCATAGACATAGGATTTTTTCGATCAACATTCCGTTCCCACTGGTCCCGATCGGGAAAGCGCCTCCTGGCCCCTTGGACCGGCCGGGTGTTCGTGTTCATCTGGGATGGTGACAATCCGGGGAGGTTCGCATGCTCAAGGACAAGAAGATCGCCATCCTCGGATCGGGCACCATGGGCCGCACCATCGCCGGAGGCCTTCTCAAGGCTGGCCGGGTTCGGTCCAGCCACCTGCGGGCCACGTGCCGACGCAAGGATGCGGCCGAAGCCTTCACCCGGGAGCTGGGCATCCAGTGCCTGCTGGACAACGCTCAGGCGGCCGCATGGGCGGATGTGGTCATCCTGTGCCTCAAACCCAAGGATCTCTCCAAGGCATTGGAGGAGCTCCGGGACAAGGGAGCCCTCGCCCACAAGCCTCTGGTCATCTCCATCGTGGCCGGTACCAGCACGGCGTTCATCGAGAACACCCTAGCCAGTGCATGCCCCGTGGTCCGGGCCATGCCCAACACGCCCTGTTTTATCGGCAAGGGCATGACCGTCGTGGCCAAGGGAAGCCGGGCCAAGGCGACCCATATCGAGATGGCCCGCGAGATCTTCACGCCGCTCGGCCGCTTCATCGAACTGGACGAGAAGTACATGGACACGGTCACGGGCCTGAGCGCCAGCGGCCCGGCCTTCATGTACGTCATCATCGAGGCCTTGGCGGATGGGGGCGTCATGCGCGGCCTGCCCCGGAACGTCGCCATCGAGCTGGCCGCCCAGATGACCCTGGGCGCCGCTGAGATGGTCCTGGCCACGGGACGACACCCGGCCTCCCTCAAGGACGACGTGACCACCCCCGCCGGCTGCACCATCGCGGGCATCCTCGCCCTGGAGGACGGCCGCATCCGCTCCGTCCTGGCCCGGGGCGTGGAGACCGCCGCCAAGGTGGCGGCGGAGCTCGGGAAGTAACCGGCCACACCATCCATGACCGGCCGGTCCCGGTTCCCCCTGAACCGACTGCTGTCGCGCCTCGGGTTCGCCTCTCGCACCCAGGCGACGATCCTGATTTCCGAGGGACGGATCCGGCTGAACGGGCGGGTGTGCCGCGACCCTGAGCGGACCTTCGGCCTCAAGGACTGCGTGGAAGCCCTGGATGAGGAAGGACGGTGGTCGAAGGTCGACCCGCCCCGCTCCCATCGCTATGCGGCGTGGCACAAACCCAAAGGCCTCGTGGTGACAGCCCGGGACGAGAGCGGCCGCCCCTCCTTGAGCGATGTCCTCCCCCTGGAACTGGAGGGCTGCTTCCCGGTGGGGCGGCTGGACAAGGACAGCGAGGGCCTGCTCCTGCTCACGGATGACGGCCCCTGGGCGGACCGCATGAGCGCCCCGGGATCGTGCGAGAAGCGGTACCGGGTCACCTACGACCGGGAGCCCACTCCGGAACAGCGGCTCGCCATGGCCGCAGGCGGCGAGCTGTCCCGCGGCATCACTGTCGGTCCCTGCCGCATCGAACCGGCCGGGCCGCGAACGTGCCTGGTCTGGCTCCGCGAGGGGAAGAACCGCCAGATCCGACGGCTCGCGGAACGGGAGGGCCTGAGGGTGGTTCGCCTCCTGCGCGAAGCCGTGGGGGAGATCGAACTGGGCGACCTCCCCTGCGGCTCCTGGCGCTGGATCCCCTGAACTACTTCAGCGCCTCCACACCAGCGAACTCGCGATCAGGCCGCAGCTCGTGGAGGATCTCCTCGTCGTCCTTGGTCAGGGTGTTCGTGACCATGCGCGCCAGGAGGGCACCCACACCGGGTCCCAGCATGTAGCCCTGCCCGCACATGCCCACGGCGTCGATGTAGCCCTCGAGGGTCTTCGAGCGACCCACGATGGGCGTGCCGTCCGGTGTCATCGGATAGAGACCGCGCCAGGTGCGGCGCACCTTCAGGTTCGCCAGCTTGGGCATGAGCTTCACCATGCGGCTGGCCACCATGGGCAGGAACTCGGAGGTCTCGCGGCGGTCGGAGCCGATCATGGGCGGCTCCGGGGTGATGCAGAAGATCACCTGCCCGGTGTGGGCCTGGTGGAAGTAGTAGTTCGCGGCACCGGGAGTCTTGCGGATGTCCACCACCATGGGCTTCATGAAGCGCTGGGCGGGCTCGGTGATCCCCGCTTCGTGGCAATCGGGATTCACGGGCACATCCAGGCCGCCGGACTGGGCCAGGGCCCGGGCCCAGGGGCCCGCCGCATTGATGACGCAACCCGTGGCGTAGCCGCCCTTGTCGGTGCGCACGCCCACCACCACGCCCTTGCGGCGCATGATGTTGGTGACGCGTTCGTTGAAGCGGCACTCCACCCCCAGTTCCACGGCGCGCTTGTGGAAGGCGCAGGCGGAGAGCATGGGGGAGGCGGAGCCGTCCTCGGGGGAGTAGGTCCCCCCGATGAGGCCTTCGTGCTTCAGGGCCGGGACGATCTTCAGCAGGTCGTCCTTGTCGTACCAGTCGATGTTGAGGCCCGCCTTCTTCTGGATTACCAGCAGGTCCTTGAGGGTCTTGGCCTCCTCGGGCCGGTAGGCCACGAAGGTGTAGCCGCCCTGGTACCACTCGATGTCGAAGCCGTGCTTCTCCTTCCAGGTGGAGAAGGTCTTCAGGGAATCGAGGCAGAGCTTGATCTTGGCCGGCGAGGAGTGGGTGGCCCGCAGGCCGCCGATGGCCGCCTTGTTGCTGCCCTGGCCCGGGGATGCGAACTGGTCCAGGCACAGGACCTTGAGACCCTTCTCCGCCAGATACATGGCGGCGGGCATGCCGACGCTCCCGGCGCCGACGACGATGACGTCATAGATCGAGGCCGCCATTACACACCTCCCTGCAGAGGACTGACCGAGGTGGGCGCGGCGTCCACCGTCGGTCCTTCACCGGTCACGACACCGGCGAAGGCGCCAAGAGGAACTTCCATGAACACGGGCCGCTGGGTGAAAGGTGTCACCTGCGGGGCTGGCACGCCTTCCTCGCGGAAGATGCGGGCGATGAGGGTGGGGCAGGTCTTCCCGCCGCAGGCGCCCATGCCGGCGCGGGTCAGGGCCTTCAGGTGGTTCAGGTCGCGCACGCCCTCGCGGATGAGCTTGCGGATGTCGCCGGCGGTGACGCGCTCACAGCGGCAGACCACATCGTCATCGTCGATGCGCTGGACCTGCTCCTCCATGGCTTCCGTGACCCAGGGGGCCTGGACCTGGATGCCGGCGATGCGCTTGGCGATGTCCGCCGGGGCCTTCACCTTCACCAGCAGGGCGTGGTCCGCGAACTTGGGCGAGCGGATCTTGATCACCGGCACCTGGCCCAGCACTTCGCCGAGGGTGTCGAGCACGGTGATGGTGTCCCCTTCCTTGATGCTGGCCTGGGTGAACTCGTAGGGGATGGAGACGATGACGCCGTCATCCTCCTTCTTGCGGTAGTCCACCAGGGTGACGGCCAGGCCGGGGCAGATGGCCACGCACTGCTCGCAGGCGATGCAGGCGCTCTCATCGAAGGTGGGCAAGCCCAGGATGTCGTCGCCCTCGATCTTGATGGCGCCCTTGGGGCAGATGGAGGTGCAGGGATTGCAAGGGATCTCCTGGGAACAGTGGAAGATGGGGAACACGCCATCCTCGTCCTCGGGGATCTCTTCTGTGATGACGGCGCCGGGACGGGCCTTCAGAATCTCGGCGGTATGCAGCCACTCGGCGGGCACCTCGCCCACGTCGCGGCCCAGCATGCGCGCGATCTCGGTGCCGCGGATCTTGCCGGTGAACATGGCCGCGCTGGCCTCGGCGATCTCTTCGGCGTCGCCACCCGCCAGCACGGGCAGGCCGAACTCCTTGGCCTTCTTGTAGAACTCGTCCACGGGATCGAGTCCCACGGCCACCAGCAGCGTGTCGCATTTAAATGTCTTCTCGGTGCCCGGGATGACCTTCCAGGCCGGGTCCAGCTGGGCGATGGTGACGCTCTCCACGTCCTCGTGGCCGTTGGCGCTGACGATGGTGTGCCGGGTGTAGATGGGCACGCCCATGCGCACCAGCTTGTCCTTGTGAACCTTGTAGCCACCGCAGTCGTCGAGCGCTTCACACAGACCAACAACCTGGATGCCCGCCTGCAGCGCGTGGTAGCCGCCGATGAGGCCCACGTTGCCGCCGCCGATGATGAAGAGCCGCTCCGTGGGACGCACGAGGTCGCGGTTCACCAGGGTCTGGAAGGCACCCGCACCATAGACACCGGGCAGGGTGTTGCCCTTGAAGACCAGGGACTTCTCACGGGCGCCCGTGGCCACGAACAGCATCTGGGGCCGTACCAGGAAGTAGTGGTTGCCGCGCAGCAGGCCCACCTTGCGGTCCGAGAACACCGCCAGGGCCGTGGTTTCCGTCCAGATGCGCACGCTGGGATAGGCGCGGACTTCGTTCTCCAGCTTCTTGCCGATGTCCATGCCGCGGGTGCCCGCATGGCAGGCCTCGATGGAGCCGAAGAACTTGTGAGTCTGGAGAACCAGCTTGCCCCCCAGGGCCGCCTTGTCGTCGATCAGAATGACGTTCACGCCCGCCTTGCCCAGCTCGATGGCGGCGGCCAGACCCGCCGGGCCGCCTCCCAGGATGAGGCACTCGGTCTCGATGGTCTCGACATCGTGGAAGCGATGGTCACCCTCGTTCACGTCGATGAGGGCCGCCTTGCCTTCCAGGGGCTCCACCTGCATGCCCTCGGTGACGGACACCATGCAGGACTTCACGGAGAGACCGTTGGCGATGACGGAGCACTGGGCGCACTGGCCGTTGGCGCAGAAGATGCCTTGGGGCGAGCCGTCCTTGTGGTGGTGGCCAAAGATGCGGATGCCGTTGGCGAAGAGGGCGGAGGCGATGGTCTCCCCGATCCTGGCCTTGTAGCCCTCCCCCTTCCAGGTGAACGGCACCACGGCTTCGCCGGGCACCGGGAGGATCGGATGTTCCTTGATGCGGTAGTCGGACATGCGGCGGCTCCTCGTGTTTCGCTCGCCTGGCCTCTGGCGGAACGCCTCGGCCCGGGATTGGCTGGCCCACATTCAAGCACTGAAAAAGCCCACCGGAGCGCCTTTACGGGCTTCAATGTGCGCGAAATCACCTGCGAAACACGCCAAGCGCCGCCCTCAGGCCAGAGCCATGCTCTTTAATTTCTATCAATTAGCTATCGTGAAAATTCTCACGGTTTTCATGTTTCCGGTCGCTAGGACCTAGGATGAAAAACCTTCGATCATCGGAATGGGTCGACACGACATTAATCACTGCAATACAATTCGTTAACCACACACCTGTCCATCACGGCATAGCGTCGCACAGGCCCGAAGTTACAGATTCGCTGACCGAAGACATATAGTTACAACCCAGGCCGCACACCAGCTCAATCACCAATGGATGCTAATACATGTATGTAAATTAGCGTCATTGCAGAAGATTATTTTTCACCCCATCCCGGGGCAGGCTTCCACTTCCCTGCATCAGTGCACGGGAAAGGCCGCCATCGCCCCCACCACGGTGGTCCAGGTCCGAACCCGCCAGTGGGTCACGAGTCCGTTCCGGACGTAGGGATCCGCCAAGGCGAACGCTTCGGCCGCGGCGGGCGAGTCCCCCTGGAAGAACAGCACGGCCCCATCCGCCGGGTCCGCCAGAGCACCTCCCAGCACGAGATGGCCTTCCTCGTGGGCCTTCCAGGCCAGTGCAAGATGTTCCGCGCGATAGGCGGCACGCCGTTCCGCATAGTCGGGCACCACGTCGTAGATCAGCAGGTAGTGCATGTTCGCCCTTTCGAGAGGAGTCGTTTCACCGCAGGATTTCCCGGAGCTGGGCCACGCTGGCGATGAGGTGCGTGTGGGGCGACTGGAGGAGCCGGCTGTGGTCGTGGGCTCCGGACGTCACGCCCACGACCCACCCCGCACGGGCCGACATACCGGCCTGCAGATCGAGCACCGTATCGCCCACGACCATGACGTAGGCCGCATCGGAGACACCCGCGCGCCGCATGGCCTCCAGGATCAAGGCCGACGAGGGTCGGCCTTCGGCCACCTCGTCCCCGCAGACAATCGCGTCGAAGGCGCCGGGATCCCATCCCAGCATCCGCAGCAGCATGTCCACGGTGTCCCGCTCGAAGCCGGTATTCAGCGCAACCTTCACGCCTTGTTCCCGGAGCCAGCCGAAGACCGCTGAAGTGCCCTGGACTTCACGAGGTCGGACGGCCTCGTACCGCCGGCGTAGGGCCGCGAGAAAGGCATGGAAGAGCCGCTCGGCCTGTTCCGCACCTGTGGCCAGCTTACGGAAGGCCTCCCGCTTGGAGGCCCCGCGCACTCGCGCGATCTCCTCCGCCGAGCCATTCAGGCCTTCGGCTCCCAGCACCTCCTGGAAGGCCTCGGCCACGGTTCCATCGTCCTGCAGGGTGGTCCCCGCAAGGTCGAACACCACCAGCCGGGGCATGGATGGAGTCATGGCGAGTCTCCTCGGGTGTGCTGCCCCATGATGCCCGAGGGCCTGGGCCCCGCCTACAGGGCCTGCCCCGCCGCATGCACGACCAGCAGGAGGCCTTCCCGAAGACGCACGCATCCCTGTGCATTCGACAGCACATTGCTGACGCCGCGGCCGTGGGCGAAGCGAAGGGTCTCATCCCTGAGCGGATAGTGGAGCCCATCCGTCACCACGCCGAGGGCATCCCCATGCACCGGTATCAGGCTGACGGTGTCTCCTGGTCGACCCTGCAGCTCTCTGCCGGGCGGTCGCAGCAGCCAGGCCGTGGTGCGCTCGTGCCAGATCTCCGCGGCCACGTCCTGGAGCCGGGGATGGGCCAGCAGCAGCAGGTTGGCCAGGGTCATGTCGATGCGGCCGCCAAGAACGCCCGTCAGGACCAGCGATCCGGCACCCCGCTCGAGGGCCCGGTCCAGGGCCAGCTCGAGGTCGGTCTCGCTCTTGGCTGCGGGGTGTCGTTCAAAGGGCACACAGGCCTTCTCGAACGCCTCGCGGATCGCGTCAGGGATGGAGTCCAGGTCGCCGATGACCACATCGGGCACGATCCCCATCCCGTGACAGTGGAGCGCGCCTCCATCCACGGCGATCACCTCGTCCCACACGTCAGCCCTGATTCGCGCTGCCGTTCCTGTGTCGAGTTCCCCGTTGGCGACGATGAGCGTCCGCTTCATGGCCGGCTCCCTTGGATCAGCCTCTCACACCCTGTGCGGCCTGCGCTACGAGCCCACTCGTTGACTCGTCCCTT
>CAYZND010000147.1:0-8204 GCA_964479495.1 uncultured Mesoterricola sp. | reverse complement strand
ACCGGAGTCAGGCTCACCGTCATCGTTCCAGTCCTTGCCGTTGAAGAAGGCCTTCCCTCCGGTGGCGTCGTGGAGGCGCATCAGCGTGAGGCCCACGGTCGTCTTGCCGCAGCCTGACTCGCCCACGATCCCGAGCGTCTTGCCCTTCGCCAGCTTGAAGGAGACATCCTTCACGGCCTCGAAGGCCCGCTTCCGGAAGAGCCCATCCTTGCTGTAGAAGGTCTTGTGGAGGCCCTGCACGTCCAGGATGATCTCGTCGTCCGTGGCATAGCCCCGGGGCCGGTGCGGGGGCTCCACATAGGGTGCCTCCTGCATGAAGTCATCGATCACCGCCAGGCGCTCGGGCCGGCGGCCCAGGTGAGGCCGGCACTTGATGAGGGCCTTCGTGTAGTTGTCCTTGGGAGACTCGAAGATCTTCTTGATCTCGTTGTGCTCCCGGATCTCCCCTTCCCGCATGACCACGACCTCGTCCGCGAACTCGCCGACCACGTCCAGGTCATGGGTGATGAAGAGCACGGACATGCCGCGCGTCTTCTGGAGCTCGGCCACCAGGCCCAGGATCTGCTTCTGGATGGTCACGTCGAGCGCCGTGGTGGGCTCGTCCGCGATGAGCAGCTTGGGCTCGCAGGCGATGGCCATGGCGATCATGACGCGCTGCTGCTGGCCGCCGGAGAGCTCATGAGGATAGGCGTCCACGCGCTTCGCGGGCTCCGGCAGGCCGCACTCCTTGAGGAGGGAGATGGCCTTGAGCTTCGCTTCCCGGCGGCTCATGCCCATGTGCAGCATGAGGGTCTCCACGATCTGGTCGCCCACCGTGAAGACGGGGTTGAGGGAGGTCATGGGCTCCTGGAAGATCATGGCGATGTTCGCGCCGCGGATCTTCCGCATCTGGGAGGGATCCTCCCGCAGCAGGTCCTTGTCCTCGAAGAGGATCTGGCTGTCTTCGCCGAACTCGGCGTTGGAAGGCAGCAGGCGGAGGATCGCCATGGAAGTCACGGACTTGCCCGAGCCGGACTCGCCCACCAGGGCCACGGTGCGGTTCTTCGGGATGTCGAAGCTGATGCCTTTGAGGGCCTGGAAGGGCTCGCCTTCCTCCATGCGGAAGGCCACCTTCAGGTTCTGGACGGATACGAGAGGTTTCTGGTCGTTCATCGGATCGCTCATCTGCTCCGCCATCACTTCACCTTCGGGTCCAGGGCGTCGCGCAGGCTGTCGGTCAGCATGCTGAAGGCCGTCACCAGAATGGACATGAACACGGTGACGCACACCATCTGCCACCAGTAGCCCTGCAACAGCTCCGCGGGCGCTTCCGCCAGCATGGAGCCCCAGCTGATCTGGGTGACGCTCACGCCAAAGCCCAGGAAGGAGAGGATCACCTCGTACTTGATGAGGGCCACCGTCAGGATGGAGAACTGCACCAGCAGCAGGTAGGTCACGTTGGGCAGGATGTGGATGAACATGCGGCGCACGTGGCTCGCCCCGATGGCATCCGCCGCCTTCACGTACTCCCGGGTCTTGTGCTTCATGAACTCGGCCCGCATGAGCCGGAAGGTGCCTGTCCACGAGGTGAGCGCCATCACCAGGATCACCGTGGAGATGCCCCGGCGCATCACGGCCGAGAAGGCCAGGAGCAGCAGCATGTCCGGCACGGACGTGAACACGCTGTAGAACCACATCAGCAGGTCGTCCACCTTGCGGCCGAAGTAGCCCCCGAAACCGCCCATGAGGGTCCCCAGGAAGATGGCGGCCAGGGATCCGACCAGACCCACCAGCAGGGACGTCGAGGTGCCCTTCAGCACCTTCTGGAGGACATCCCGGCCCCGCAGGTCGGCACCCATGGGCAGGGTCTCGGCCTTCACCACCTGGGCCTCCTGGTACTGCCCGGTGTTCTTCTGCGCCTCCGCCATGTCGGCGGCCAGCGGATCCTCCTCGGCGGAAAGGCCCGTCTCGCCCGTGGTCGGGGCGGCGGCGCCCTCCTGGCCGGTCGGCGCGGCGGGCTGGGCCGCCTGCTGAGCGGCCTGGTTGGCCGCGTCGATGTTCTCGGCTGTCAGCTCCACGTGCTTGGGCCCGAGGTTCCGGAAGAGGGTGGGCGGCGCGTAGGGCTTAGCCACCTCATCGCGCCAGCCGCTGCCGATCACGCCCACGGCTCCCGCCAAAGCCAGCAGGATGAACGCCCCCACCACCCAGAGGGAGGCGAAGCCGATGTGATCCCGCCGGAGGCGCTTCCAACCGAGCGCCCACAAGCTCCGTGACTTCTTGTCGTTCAGGTTCGTTTCAGAGGTCATGGCGGCTTCCTACTTCAGCTGGACGCGGGGGTCGATGAACTTGTAGACGACGTCGGCCAGCAGGTTGAACACCATGGTCGCCAGGGCGACGTAGATGGTGACGGCCTTGATCACCGGGAAGTCGCTCTTGTCCACGGCCATGATCACCTCGCGGCCCATGCCGGGAATGGAGAAGAAGGTCTCCAGCAGGAGCGCCCCCACGAGCAGGTAGGGCAGCGACATCATGATGGAGGTGACGACCGGGATCAGCGCGTTGCGCATGACGTGCTTGAGCATGATCTTGGGCTCGGAGAGGCCCTTCGCGCGCGCCGTCCGGACGTAGTCGTGGTTCATCTCCTCCACGAAGCAGCTCCGGTAGAAGCGCAGGTCCGGGGCCAGGCTCACGATCACGCCCAGGAGCACCGGCAGCGGAAGGTACGTCACGAAGTTGGTGGCGAGGCTGTCGCTCCAGCCGATCACCGGGAACCAGCCGAACTTGTGGGCCAGCCAGTACTGCCCCGCGATGATGTAGACGAGGGCGCTCACGGACATGGCCGTCGTGCAGATCAAGGTCACCATGCGGTCCGTAAGGCTGCCCCGCACGTAGGCCACGGCGGACGCCATCAGCACCGAGAGGGTCGTGGACACGAACATGATCGAGCCCGTGAGGGTGACCGAGGGCCCCACGCGGGCGGCCAGGATGCTGGACACCGGCTGCTGGGTGGACCAGGAGGTGCCGAAGTCCAGGGTGATCACCTGGCGGACGAAGATCAGGAACTGCTCCAGCTGGCTCTTGTCCAGCCCGAGCTGGGTGCGGATGTTGGCGAGCATCTGGTCGCTGAGGCTCTTGCCCGCGAGGATGTAGGACGGATCGCCCCCGACCCAGTTGAAGAGGATGAAGAGGAGGAGCATGACTCCGAACATCGTCGGGATCATCTGAAAGATCCGACGGACCACGTACGCGAACATAGAACCCTCTGCGAGTGAGGCAAACCGGCCCCGCTTTTCGGCAGGGCCGGTCCGAGTTGGGTGCTGACCGATCGACCTACTTCTGGATGTCGACGAACTTCCAGTAGTTGGCGTTCAGGATGGGATGCACCTTGAAGCCCTTGACGTAGGGCTGCGCCACCCAGCTGCGCACGCGGGTGTCACCAAAGATCCAGGGCTGCTGGGCCACCGCGATCTTGTTCATCTGGTCATAGAGCTTGTTGCGCTCGGAGCCGTCCGGAAGCTTGAGGGAGGCCTCGAAGAGCTTGTCGTAGGCGGCATTCTTGAACCAGGCGCTGTTGGAGTCGCCGGCGTTCTTCCCGTAGAGCAGCATCATGAAGTTCTCGCCATCGGGGTAGTCCGCGCCCCAGGCCAGGCCCCACATCTGCAGCTTGCCTTCGTGGTTGGCCTTGCTGAGCTCGTTCCACTTGCCGTACTTCCAGGTGAGCTTGATCTTCAGGCTGTCGAAGGCCTTCTGCCAGTACTCGTTCCACTGCTTGTCGATGGCGCTGGTGCCCGTCGCGTACTCGATGACCAGGGGCTTGCCGTTGGGCTGCATGCGCCAGCCATCGGCGCCCTTCTTGTAGCCGAACTGGTCGAGCAGGGCGTTGGCCTTGGCCGGGTTGAACTCCGCTGCACCCTTGAAGCCCGGGTTGTGGCCCGCGACGCCTTCCGGAACGATGTAGTTCACGGGCACGGCCTGGCCGCGGCGGATGGCGGCGATGGTCTCGCTGCGGGGGAAGGCCATGGCGATGGCGCGGCGCAGGGCGATCTTCTCCTTGCCTTCGCCACCGACGAGGGGATCCTGCATGTTGAAGAAGGTGTAGGTGACCTCCAGGTCCTTGATGCGCTGGAGCTGGATGCCCTGCTTGACGTACTTGTCCGCCAGCTTGACGTTCAGCGGGTTCTTCGGGTCGATGACCAGGGCCTCCTGGAGGGCGGCCTGGGAGATGCGGTTGACGTCGATCTGCTTGTCCACGAAGGCCAGCCAGGAGGGCTGCTCTTCCTCGATGATGGCGACCTCCACACGGCCACAGACGGGAACGGACTTGCCCTTCAGGGCCTTGAGGATGCCGGCGTCGACCGCATCCTTGCTGGGGGCGAAGTTGAAGGTCTCCTTGCGGTAGTTGGGGTTGGCCTCCAGCACGATCTTGCTGCCGGGCTTCCACTCCTTGAGGGTGTAGGGGCCGGTACCCACGGGGTGCGCGTTGGTGTTGGCGGCATTGGCTTCCATCACTTCCCGGGCCACGGCGCCGAAGGCGGGCATGGCCAGGATGTAGCTGTAGTTGAAGGCGGGGGCCGTCAGCGTGATCTGGAGCGTGTACTTGTCCAGGGCCTTCAGGCCTTCGATGGGGGTGTTGTAGTCCAGGGCGTTCTTGCCGGCCTTGGCCACCAGCTCATCGGCGCCCGCGAAGCGGCCTTCCGCCAGGAAGCTCCACTGGGAGTTGACGGTGGGATCGAGGTGCCGCTTGAGGGAGTAGACGTAGTCCTCGGCCACGAGCTCGCGCTTCTTGCCACCAAAGGCGGGGTCATCCGCGAAGAAGATGCCCTTCTTGAGCTTGAAGGTGTACACCAGGCCATCCTTGGAGATGGTCGGCATGGCCTCGATGGTGTTGGGGATCAGCTTCGCCGGCCGGGCCAGGTAGTCGTAGGTGATGAGCGGATCGAAGATGTTCTCCAGGACCATGTTGGAGTAGTTGTCCGACACCTTCGCAGGATCGAACCCGGTCTCCGGGGCGTTGAAGGTCACGCGCAGGACCTTGTTCATGTCCGCGGCGAAGGCGCCTCCGCTGATCAGTAGAGCCGTCAAGGCGGCCAAGGCGAAACGGGTCCTCTTCATGGATCCTCCTGGAAGAAGGGGAAGGTTGAGGTGAGTGGAACTCGGCAATGCCGCAGGTGATGCAACCACAGAGAGCGATGACGATTCGCCGATGGGGACCGAATGCGGTCTGTTTCTTTACGAAAGAACGGGACGCCCGGAAGGCAGATAGGAATGATCGTAAACCCGCTCGGGAGATATTCCCAAGGAATATTCCCAAACCCAGGATTCCTTCCTTACCCCTTGGCAAGCGTCCAGCAGGAACCATCCTTCAGGTATCCCCATCACGGTTTCCTCCCTTCCGGAGACGGTCATGATGCCTCCCCGCCCCTCCACCTGGTGGACACGCAACTGGAAGTGGTTCGTCCCCACGGGCTGTCTGGCCATCCTGGGACTGGGGCTGGCCTTCGTGGCGGCGATGGTCTACTTCGTCTTCGGGATGATGAAGTCGGCGGATGTGTACCAGGAGGCCTTGCGCCGCGCCCAGTCCAGCGCAGCCGTGGTCCAGGTGCTGGGAAATCCCGTCAAGGATGGGCTGTACGTCGCCGGCAACATCCAGGTCAACGGGCCCAGCGGCAGCGCGGATCTTTCCTTTCCCGTCTCGGGCCCCAATGGGAAGGGTACGGTCTACCTGAAGGCCACGAAATCCATGGGCGAATGGACCCTGGAGGAGCTGGTCGTCCAGATCGAGACCTCGGGCGAGCGGATCAACCTGCTGGCCGAAGCCGCGCCCTGAGGCTGCCTACTTCAGCGCCTGGTAGTTGCTGCGGGCGCGCTCGCTGACGTGGCCGCACACGATGGTGCAGATGTCGGAGACCAGCGGCATGACGGGCCGGAAATAGACCGTGTTGCCTTCGGGCTCCCGGATCACGAGGCCCACGCGCACCAAGGTCGCCAGGTGCTTGCTGGCGTTCGCCTGGCTCAGCGTGGCCGCCTCCGCCACGGCGCCCTGGGAGAGCGGGCTCTTGGCGTTCTGCAGGGCCCGGAGGATCTTCAGGCGCGAGGGGTCGCCCATGGCTGCGAACAGTCCGCTGATTTCCTCGATCATCGCATCGCTGAGCAAGGGCTTCATGACAACTCCTAAATCAAACGGTAATATAACCGTTGGATCTGTCAACCTGAATACGTTGCACCGGGAGACCCCATGAAGACCCTCGAGGAACGCGCCCGGGCCATCCGGCTGGTCTGCACCGACATCGACGGCGTGCTCACCTCCGGCCTGCTGCACTATGGCGCTTCGGAAGGGCACACCAAGAGCTTCCACGTGCGGGACGGGGCGGCCATCAAGTGGCTCCAGGCCAGCGGCATTCCCGTGGCGTTCATCTCGGGCCTCGAGTCCCCGGCCACCCGCGAGCGGGCCCGTCACCTCGGCATCGAGGACTGCTACGCCGGATCCCTGGCCAAGGTCCCGGCCCTGGAAGCCCTCTGCGTCAAGTACGGTCTGGACCCCTCCCAGGTGGCCCACCTGGGGGATGACCTGCCGGATCTGCCCTTGCTATCCCGGGTCGGCCTGGCCTGCTGCCCCCAGGATGCCGTGGAAGAAGTCAGAGGCGCCTGCCACTGGGTGGTGCCCGTCGAAGGGGGCCGGGGTGTCCTCCGTTCCGTGGCCGAGCTCATCCTGAAAGCTCAAGGGCGTTGGGACGGCGTGGTCGCCGGGTACCGGGGCTGAAACTCCGCTCTGCCGCGTCACCCCATGGATCGGATCAGATGCTCCGCCACGCGGTCCGCAGCTCCGGGCAGGCCCAGGTGTTTTCGGACCTCCAGGAGTTCGGCCCGCACGCGTGCGGCGTGCCCAGGTTCCAGCAGTCGGTCCAGTTCCCGACCCAGCCGCACCGGGTTCACCTCATGCTGCAGCACCTCCGGGGAGACTGCGCGTCCGGCCACCACGTTCGAGAGGCCGAAGTGGGGCACCGTCACCAGACGCTTCGCCATCTGGTAGGTGAAGGGATTCAGCCTGTAGAGAATGGCGAAGGGCGTGCCCAGCAGGGCCGTCTCCAGCGTGGCCGTGCCCGAGCACACCAGGGCCGCATCGGCATAGGCCCGCAGGGCATAGCTGCGGTCTTCCACGAACGTCACGGCGGACGCGTCCAGACGCGCCTCAAGATAGGACCGGGACAGCGTGGGGGCCACCGCCAAGGCCCATTGAACATCCTTGTGGCTAGGTTCGGTACGCCAGGTCTTGATGAGCTCCGCCATGGGCGGGAGCAGCCGGTCCACTTCGCCCTTCCGGCTGCCGGGCAGCAGCGCCACCACGGGTCGCGCGGGGTCGAGCCCCGCTTCGCGGAAGAAGGTGTCGCGGTCCACTTCCGGCTTCACGACCTCCACGAGGGGATGGCCCACCCAGAGGGCCTCCACGGGATGGCCCGCGAACAGGGCGGGCTCGAAGTCGAACAGGCAATAGATCGCATCCAGGACCTTACCCATGTGCGGGATGCGGCCGGCTTTCCAGGCCCAGACCTGCGGACAGACGTACTGGTGCAGCCGGACGCCGGGCAGGATCTCCCTGAGGGCCTTGGCCATGCGCAGGTTGAAGCCCGGATAGTCGATGAAGAGGGCCGCGCCGATGTGCTCCTCCTGGGCGACCTGCAGGATGTCCCGCTTCAGGCGCAGGAGGTCCGGCAGGTGCTTGAGCACCTCCAGGAATCCGATCACCCCCAGATCCCGTACGTCCGCCAGTTTCCGGTCCAGGAAAGGCGACATGCGGTCGCCGCCGATGCCCACGATCCGGAGCTCCGGAGATCGGTCCTTGAGGGCGCGCAGGACCTCCCCCCCGTGCAGATCGCCGGAGGCCTCCCCCGCGATGACCAGAAGGGGCTTCATGGGATCACCCGGCGGTCCGGGGCGCGATGGATCGTCACAGAGAAGGAACCGTGCATCGGATTATCATGGAACAGCGGGAGGCATCCATGGGCCGGGTTTTCACATTGCAGGAGGCTCGGGAGCTGCTGCCGGCGGTGCAGGACCTCACCCGTCCCGTGTTCGAGCTGGCCGCCAGCCTGGCGGAAGAGCTCCAGCAGGCCGATGAGCGGGAGGACGAGGAGCGGGCCGAGGAGCTGCGGGAGCGGCTCCAGACCCTGGTGGAGAGCTGGGCCGAGGCCATCCGCGACCTGGGTGCCGAGGTGAAGGGTCTGTGG
>CAYZND010000146.1:0-8245 GCA_964479495.1 uncultured Mesoterricola sp. | reverse complement strand
CCCGTACCATCGCCGTCCAAGCGCGCCCAGGAACCCCGGCTGCTTCAGGCCGCCAAGCAGGAGAGCTCCGCAGATACGACCCCCATGACCGAGGCGGCGGCGCCATCCCTCGTGGCCAAAGGCAAGATCCCTTCACCCTCCGGTGCAGGAGAATCCGCAACCCTGGGAATGGCCGCTCCCCCGCCCCCTGAAAGGACTCCTCCGTCCAGCACCTTTATGGCCAAACGCGCGAGGAGCAAAGCCATGGCTCCGCAAGCCGATGCGATCGAGGCCGAAGCCAAAGTGATGGGCTTTGGAGACGTGCCAGCCGCGGCCGAGGCCCCGAAGGTCGCGCCATGGGCACCGGCTCTGGCGTGCCTACCGGACGGGCGCTATCGCCTTTCGGTCGCCTGGGGGGCGGAAGGGCACCTCTACCTGCTCAAGCGCACGGCCACGGGGGTCTTCGAGGTCCCACCGATCCGGACTCCCTCCGTCACGTCGCAGCGCAGAGTCACGGTGTTCGAGTTCTCGTTCGAGCCGGGGCAGGCACTCGACCTCTACCTGCGACCTCAGCCCGAACCCGATCCGACGGCACTGGTTCCTTCGGGAGACGGGATGGGCCGCTGGCAGCGGATTCTTCCTGAGTAGGCTCCGGCCCGCCTGGACTTGCCGCTCCTCGGGGTTTGGGTCAACCTGGACACCCGAACCCGTGAAAGGAACCGCTTCGCGAAGGCATTCCACCCATGACTGCCGCTCCTTGATGCGGCCCCCAGGAGACAATCCATGCGCGCCCTGATTCTTGCTCCCCTTGCCCTGACCCTTTCGGCCCAGGAGATGGCCACGACCCTCAAGGACCAGAAGAGCCTCGCCGTCACGATCTACAACGAGAATCTGGCCCTGGTGAAGGACCAGCGGGAGGTGAAGCTGCCCAAGGGCGACAGCCGTCTGGCTTTCCAGGAGGTCTCCGCCCAGATCCGCCCGGAGACGGCACTCCTGAAGAACCTGACGGATCCCAAGGGCTTCTGGGTCTACGAGCAGAACTTCGACTTCGACCTGCTCACCCCTCAGAAGCTGCTCGAGAAGTACGTGGGCGAGAAGGTGGTGGTCGTCAGCCAGAAACCGAACCCTGAGGGTGCAGGTGCCAAGGAGGTCCGCGAGGAGGCGCTGGTGCTGGCCACCAACAGCGGCGTGGTGCTGCAGTTCGCCGACCGCATCGAGACGAGCATCCCAGGGCGGCTGATCTTCTCGAAGGTGCCCGAGAACCTCCGGGCCCGGCCCACGCTGGCCATGAACCTGCACACCTCGGTGGACCGTCCCCAGAAGATGGAGCTCAGCTACCTCACGGGCGGTCTGTCCTGGAAGGCGGACTACGTGGTCAACCTGGCCGCCGACGAGAAGACCATGGACCTCAGCGGCTGGGTGACCCTCACCAACCGCAGCGGCGCCACGTATCCGAACGCCACCCTGCAGCTCGTGGCGGGTGATGTGAACCGGGTGAGGGAGGACTTCGCCCGGGATGCGATGATGCCGCCGCCCATGGCCATGATGGCCAAGGCCGCCCCTCCTGAGATGAAGGAGGAGAGCCTCTTCGAATACCATCTCTACACCCTCGATCGGACGACCACGCTGCAGGAGAACCAGACCAAGCAGGTGGCCCTGCTCTCGGCCGGCCAGGTGCCCGTGCGCAAGGAATACCTCCTGAGGGGCCAGAACTACTACTACCAGCGGAGCTACGGCGACCTGGGCGACAAGCTCAAGGTGGGCGTCTTCATGGAGTTCGACAACAAGACCGAGAACCGCATGGGCATGCCCCTGCCCAAGGGGACCGTGCGCGTCTACAAGCAGGACAGCGAGGGCCGCTCGCAGTTCGTGGGCGAGGACGCCATCGACCACACCCCCAAGAACGAGCTGGTCCGCCTGAAGCTGGGCGATGCCTTCGATGTGACGGCCCGGCGCAAGCAGACGGACTACAAGAACCTGGGCAAGCAGGGCCGCTGGAACTATGTGGTGGAGACCGCCTTCCAGGTGGAGCTGAAGAATGCCAAGAAGGAAGCGGTCACCGTGAGCGTGCTGGAGCCCATCTGGGGCGACTGGGAGATCGTGGAGAAGAGCCACGACTACACGAAGGAGGCCGCCGGTACCGCCCGCTTCAAGGTGAGCGTCCCGGCCGAAGGCACCGCCACGCTGACCTACCGTGTCCGCACCAAGTGGTGAGCGCCTGATGTCTTCGGAGTGACCGAGCCATGCCGATCCCGTTCGTGATCCGCCCTTGCGATACGGCAGACCTCCCGGCCATCGTCCGGCTGCAGCAGGAATCGCAGCCGCTCCATCCCTGGAGCGTGGAGGAGGTCGAACGGGGCCTGCGGGAGCTGGAGCCCCACCTCCGGGACCACTTCCTCGTCGCAGAGCACGAAGGCGAGCTCCTTGGCATGGCCGACTACCTGCGGCCTGCGGGATCCTACCACCCCCGGCGGTTCCACCTGCACCTGTGCGTGGCCTCCGGTCACCAGGGAAAGGGCGTGGGGCGTGCCCTCTACGAGGCGACGCTCCGGGAGCTTGAGCCCCTGGACCCCCTCAGCATGACGGCGCAGGTCCGGGAGACGGACCCCCGCGCCGTGCGGTTTGCCCAGGAGCGGGGGTTCACGGAGGTCAAGCGCGACTTCGAGTCCATTCTGTCGCTCCAGGACTTCGATCCCGAGTCGTACCGGAGCCTCCTGGACAGGCTGGAGCAGGAGGGCCTCCGCTTCAGGGACTTCGCGGAGCTGGACTCCCCCGACTTCCGGAAGCGCTTCCACGAGCTCTTCGAGACCCTGCGCGTGGATGTTCCCCGCGCGGAGCCTCCGACGCCCCTGACCTTCGAGTTCTTCAACAAGCATGTGATCGAGGAGCCCGGCATGCTGCCGCAGGCTTTCGTCTTCGCCCTGCAGGGGGATGAGCTGCTGGGGTTCACGGGGGGCTACGAGGGCGCTGCCGCAGGGTTCATGGACACCTGGCTGACGGCCGTGTCCCGGACCATGAGGGGTCGTGGAGTGGCCCTGGCCTTGAAGGTCCGGTCCATCCTGGCGGCCAAGGCCCTGGGCTTCACGCAGGCCCGCACCGACAACGACACCCGGAACGCGCCCATGCTCCGGGTCAACGAGCGGCTGGGCTTTCAGCGGCAGCCCGCCCTCATCACGGTGCGCAAGACCTTCAAGGCCTGAAGCGCGCCGGTCTCCCGGAACGATTCGGACACGACACGAAACCAGTTCAAGGAGGGATCCGATGAGCACTCGCCTCATCCTTCTCGGAGGTGTGCTTGCGATGGCCGCATTCGCCTGCTCCAGGAGACCGGGACCAAGTCCGGAACCGCCTCCCTTCGAGATCCTGCCCGATCTGAGATCCGAGGCCAATGCGGCCTTCGTTGGCCCGGACATTCCGTGGCATGCCACGGAGCCGTCGCACGAAGCCAGGATCTCAGCGCGGATGAACCACGCGCGGACCCTGGTCCGGATCTCGCAGGGAGACTGGACGCGGACCCTCTACCGGTTCGAATACCGCATCGACACGGTGCTGGAGGGGCGGATGGAGGACCCCACGTTAACGTTCTTCGCCCAGCGTCCGTCTCCAACCCCCGAATCCGGCATCCTGTTGAAGGAACTGTGGCCCTTCGCGCCGGACACGCCCCTCATCTTCAAGCTCCGCAGGGCCTCGGACCGGTGGGTGATCGTCTCCGTGGAAGGATGAGGCCCCTTCAGGGCTCGCATCCCCGGTGCTTGCGTTCCATCCTGGGATCGCTTCTGATGAACCCCATGATCCCGATCCTTGGCTTGGTCCTGGTGGCGGTCCCGGTCCTTGCGGTCGAGACCGTTCCGCCTCCTATCCTCGAGGGGGATGTGGAAGCTGTCGATGCCCTGGGCCCCTGGCTTGAGTCGGCCCTGCGCAGCACCGAAGCCTTCGGCAGCTGGCCCGCGGGACCTTGGCGCATCCTGTTGCACGAGACAGATGACACCTTCGAGCGTGCCACCCGGTCCCCGGGGGGCCGGCATGCGCTCTGGATCGGGACCACGCTGCACCTGCGGCCCTGGCTGAAGCTTCAGCGCAGAGACCTGGGGGCGCTCCTGCGCCATGAGCTGACCCACCGCCGATTGGCCAGCGCGGACTGGCCCCGTTGGAAGGAGGAAGCGATCTGTCTGTGGGCGGAGAGCCATACATGCTTGCCGGATACCTGGGCTCAGGAGCCGGATCGGTCCCTTCAGACAGAGCTGGATCTCGCCTTGGCACAAGGAGACACGGCCTTTCAGAAATGGGCTTACGCCTGGTTGCGGGCATGGCTGGGAAACAGGCCTCTTCCACGCTCTCCTCGCGGACCTAAGCACGAGGAATTGATCTGGAACGCGGAACCGTCCACGGAACCTTAACCCAGGTATCAGGTCGCCATGTGTAATGACATGGCAATCCCTTGCGTGGTCGGGGCTCATGCGCGAAAGAGCCCTCCAGCGAAGCCGGAGCTTGTGGGACTAGATTTCGGGTCGGTTGAAAACGAAGCGCCGGTGGAGGCGACATCGGACATACGCAAGAAGATCCAGTGGGAACCTCAATCTCACGCGATTTCTGGAAAACCACTTCGCGATGACTTGCGAAATGGCAGGCCATGCACGCGGAGGCCGCCGCAATGATCGGGATAAGAAGTCCAGGTAGTGGAACATCGATGCAGATTCCGAATCGTGATCCTGGATGGAGTGCTGTCTCCAGTCCTCTCGTGCAAGGTTGTACACGTCCAGGATCGAGTCGACGGCGTGTCGCATATCCAGCACTTCCCGGGCCAGTTTGAATACATCTGTGGCATCGTGCGGGTTGTATTTTCGAAGTTCTTCGATGAGCGATCCCGTGGATACAGGTGTTTGAAGGATGCTTAATCCAAAATTTGCTTGATACAGGCGCTCGAAGTTTCCTGTCGTCACGATGGGACCCATTCCTTCAACGTCGCAACAGATGACAGCCACTCCGCAAGCCAATGCCTCCAGGGCGGATCTTCCGCGGGCAAAGACGATTTCGTAGCTGGGCAGGATCTTCTCGGGTGCATCCGAAGGTGTGCGGTTGGCTTTCCCAAGAACCGTGAGCCGGATCCCTTGTTGCCAACAAGCACTGCGGATGAGTCGGGCGATGTTCGAGTTGGAGATCTGGTTGCTGAAGGCGAGGGCTTTCTCGGGGAAGGGTGGGAGTGGCGCGCGGGGCCGGAATCGGCTCAGGTCCACGAAATTCGGAATGAGATGCGTGCGTGGAGCGGAAACATGGTACCGATCGACCAACTGCCGCTGCAGGAACGTACTGACCGCGACGTAATGAAGAATGCGTGGGTGAGTGGGTGGAATCTCCTCCCACGGAATGGCGCCATGGCAGAAATGGACAACGGGTGTGTGAGGGAAGCGCGAGAGCGCCGTCATGGTCTCGAGGTGATGCTGGCCGTGAATGATGTCGGGTGTCTGATCCAGGTCCGCAAGATTTCCATAAACCGACAGACCCTCACGACGAAGGTCTTCCGCCAAAGGACCCAGCTTAGGACTGTAAAGGGACACCTGATGACCGCGTCGCCTGAGTTCCTGGGCAACATCCTTGAGGTACAACTCGGATCCTGTTCGATTGCTCAGCGAGGTGTTGGTCATCAAGATATGCATTTCACCATGCCGGTTTCTGATGGCCACAATGCGCTATCCGAGAGATCCAGCCTAATAAATTTGGCTTCTCGGGGACAGTGGCCGAAGATCAGACGATGAATTGGGCAGGTCATGCCGGTCAAGTGATATTGCTTAAGGGCCTGTTCAATTGCGAGAGCGGGAAACGCATGGCGGCGTCCTGCCTTCTTATTGATTCATTTCAGGGAGGCGTGCCTGTTGAATCTCAACAAATCCATTCCTGCCGGTTCACATAACTCGAGGTGAAAATCTCATTGATACACTGGGTCCTGGTCTGAGTTGCATCCAGCAAGCTCAGCGGTCTTGTCAATCCTGGTACATAAGTGAGTGATGCCATGCAATCTCGCCTTTTCCTTGAACCGCAGCGTATTGATGGCGACATGCTGGAAGTTGCGGCCTGTTTTGAATCCGGCCGCAAACTGGGCCGAGCGGATCGTCTATGGTGGCGACTTCCTGTGGACTGGAGCGATGCTGTCACATCCTGGGCTGATCCGTTCGTGATTGCATTCCTCTTCCCGATGATGGAAGAGGGCGGTGACGTGCTGATCGAAGGCCGCGCATCGCCTTCGCTGCTGGTCAACCTTGAGAACTACATGGCGATCTGGCGGGCTTGGGAGCCAACACGGTACAAGCCCGTATTCATCCATGCCACGGAGGAAATCGAGGCACCTCCGCCTGCTGTGCCAGGCCAAACGATCATGCCTTTTTCCTGCGGTGTCGATTCCTCTTATACGGCGCTGCGGCACCATCAACAGCTCGTCGGCAGGCGCAATCGCCGCATCGGCGCAGCTGTTGTGATGAATGGTTTTGACATCTGGCTTGACCAACCGAACGCCGCTGCCATGTACGACGGCGTGCTGAAGCGCGCCCGGGCGATGCTCGGCAGTCTCTCCATCCCCTGCATCCCCATGAGCAACAACTACCATGACCTGCCCACCATCTGGGGGCATGGATTCGGTACGCACTTGGTCAGCGGTCTGTGCCTACTTGGAGCAAGGTTCGATGCGGCGCTTGTTCCCAATAGTGCGCCATATGCCGAACCGATCACACCATGGGGTTCAACGCCACTGACGGATCCTCTATTGTCGAGTCATAGCTTCTCCGTGATCGACGACGGCGGAGAAAGTTCTCGGATCGACAAAATCGCGTTGATCGCGAGCTGGCCTGAAGCGCTTCAAAACCTTCGGGTCTGTTTCGAAAATCCAGGTAATCATGGCAATTGCTGCAAGTGCGAAAAATGCATTCGCTCGATTCTGGCATTCCGCCTCGCCGGCGTTCCGCTTCCTGCTGCATTCGAATGCGATGTCACGAACCGCCAGATCCGCCAAGTGCGAATCCCTCGACAGATCAATTTCGATCTTTGGAATGAACTATTGCGTGCCGCTGACCGACAAGGCATGACCCGGGAGTCCTGGGTCAGGGCGATGCACTCGGCCAAGCGTCAATACCTTAGACGCCGCCTGCTCAAATCGCTACGAAAACCGTTTATTCCGCTGAGGAATCGAATCCGAATCCTTTTCCGTGGTTCGTCACTGTCACGCCGCGAACTCGCCGCAGCTGCGCTAGCTCGGGAATCCGAAAAGCCTTCATAGAGCGGCTTGATCGCTCCGTTACGAATGATGCTAAAGAGCTTCTCCTCCAGAATCTGGTTGCTTCAACTTCTCGCTGTGCCGAGTGTATGGAGCGGACCTGTGGTCTCCAGGTCAATCACACACCCTTGTGTTGTCTCCCTTGCGCATGCCATGTGCGAATCAAGCTCAGGGAATGGGACTCCCGTGCAGCAGGATCCATCCAGACCTCAATCCATGGTATTGATCCGCTGGCCGATGGAGCGTCTTCCCTGGGTCATGCATGTCAATGGTCAGAAGCTGGTCTGGCGACCTTCAGCCTCGTTCCATTTCAAGGGCTTTGTGCGCTTTGGTCCTGGAATGCCCGTGACCGACTTGCCGGGCTTGGTGGACCTGGAAGGCGTTCCCGGGGGGTGGCGGTTGACCTGGCATGCCACTCCGGAAGCCTGGATCGCTGCGGCCACGGAAGGGGAGCTGGGCGGCGCAGCACCCTTCGAAGCGAAGCGCGCCCTTGCCGCCGTGCTGCGCGCCTGGCTGGAAGGACACCCGGGAGGCAACCATTCGGATGGCTCCGTGTGTCCGCTGACCCACTGTGCCGTGGTGCGGGGGGCGTCTTCACCAGAAGGCCGCCAAGCGGCCGCCCAGGCGCCGGCCTTGGCCATCCTCCCCGAGCGAGCCTTGTTCACAGGCTCAACGGGGGGTGTCTCCTTAAGTCCCCGGGAGGTCTGGGGATCCGGCTCGAAGATGGCTGGTTCCTCCTGGGTGGTGCCCGGGGACCCCTGGGCCACCTGGAACCGGCAGCTCACGGCGGCGCAGGTCCGGGCGCTCAAGGGAGCCGTCCGGCCCGGCATCAAGCCTGGGCAGCGGGGACTGACCATCGGTCCCTCGGGACCCTACGCCATCGAGAGCCTCCGGCTGGAAGCCGGCCGCCGCTTCGGCTGGACCACCTGGCCCAGCAATGCCTGCGAGGCGAAACTCCAGCCTGATGGGAGTCTCACGTTGACAGGGCGGGGCTGGGGGCACAAC
>CAYZND010000145.1:4816-8351 GCA_964479495.1 uncultured Mesoterricola sp. | reverse complement strand
ACGACCTGAAGCTCCTGCCCTCCGAAGCCTGGCAGTTCCTCACCAAGGGGGCCGCCCAGCTGAAGGAGGCGGGCTTCCTGGTGCACATCCCCGAAGCCCTGGCGGAGTTCGGCGGGGCCCGCCGCCTGCGCGCCAAGGTCCGTCTGGGTGCCCGGCCCGTGGGGGAGGGCGAGGTCGCCAAGACCGTGCAAGCCGGCCTGGACGGGGCCGTCTCCGCGGACTGGTCCCTCATGCTCGGCGACGACAAGCTCGAGCTGGAGGACTTCGCCCAGATGGTGAGCCTCAAGCACCCGCTTGTGGCCTGGAAGGGCAAGTGGGTGGCCCTGGATCCGGACACCATGAAGCAGATCACGGCGGTCATCCAGGCCAGCCGTGGCGCTGGGTTCGAGAGCATGAGCCGGGGCGAGGCCCTGGCGGCGGCCCTGACGGGCACCGCGCGCATCCCGGGGGTCTCGGAGGCCATCGAGGTGGAAGTGGCCGGCGACTTCGGCGCGGCCCTGGCCGAGCTCAAGAACCTTCCGGACAAGCCCATCACCCAGCCCGCCTCCTTCCGGGGTGAGCTGCGCCCCTACCAGCTGCGGGGCCTGGCCTGGCTGGACGGCCTGACGCGCCTAGGCCTCGGCGGCATCCTCGCCGACGACATGGGTCTGGGCAAGACCATCGAGGTGCTGGCGCTCCTGCTGCACCGGCAGAACCAGAGCCCCCAGTTCGGTCCGCCCACCCTGCTGGTCTGCCCCACGTCCCTCCTGGGCAACTGGGAGCGCGAGATCGCGAAGTTCGCGCCGAGCATCCCCTTCTTCGTACACCACGGCAACAACCGTGACGTGCTGCCCCAGCACTTCCGGCCCCACACGATCATCCTCACCACGTACGGCGTGATCCGCCGCGAGGAGGAGATCTTCGGCGCCCGCGCCTGGGGCATGGTGGTGGTGGACGAGGCCCAGGCCATCAAGAACGCCGGCAGCGCCCAGGCGAAGGCAGTGCGCAAGCTGAAGGCGCCCTGCAAGATGGCCCTCACGGGCACGCCCATCGAGAACCGTCTGCTGGAGCTGTGGTCCATCCTGGCCTTCGCCCTGCCCGGCTACCTGGGGAATGAACCGAGCTTCCGGGAGCGCTTTGCGACACCTATCGAGAAGTACCGCGATCCCGACGCGGCGACGGAGCTGCGCCAGCGGGTGGGCCCCTTCATCCTCCGCCGTCTGAAGACGGACCGGAACATCATCCAGGACCTGCCCGAGAAGAACGAGATGAAGGTCTACACCCAGCTCACCAAGGAGCAGGCCGTGCTGTACCAGGCCCGGGTGGAGCAGATGGACAAGGACCTGGCCGCAGCCACCAGCATCGAGCGCCGGGGCCGCATCCTCGCCCTGCTCACCCACCTGAAGCAGATCTGCAACCATCCCAGCCAGTTCCTCAAGCAGCAGGGCCCGTACAAGAGCCGGAGCGGCAAGCTCGAGCGCCTCACGGACATGCTGGAGGAAGTGCTCGAGAGCGGGGAGAAGGCGCTCATCTTCACGCAGTTCAAGGAGATGGGCGACCGGCTGCAGATCCACCTCGACGAGGTGCTCGGCTTCGAGCCCCCCTTCCTGCACGGCGGCTCCACGCGGGAGCAGCGCGACGAGATGGTGCGCGTCTTCCAGGAGGACGAGGATGGTCCGCGCGTGATGCTGCTGAGCCTCAAGGCGGGCGGTGTGGGCCTCAACCTCACCGCGGCGACCCATGTCTTCCACTTCGACCGCTGGTGGAATCCAGCGGTGGAAGACCAGGCCACGGACCGTACCTACCGCATCGGGCAGACGCGGAACGTCCAGGTCCACAAGCTCATCACCATGGGCACGCTGGAAGAGAAGATCGACGCCATGCTGGAGTCCAAGCGGGACCTCGCGGACCGCGTGGTGGGCACGGGTGAAGGCTGGCTCACGGAGCTGGATGACGACGCCCTGCGCCGTCTGGTCTCCCTGGAGCCCGATGCGGACATCATGAGCGACGAGGAGGGGAACGGCCTTCCCTCGGCGGCTCCCTTGCCCATGGCCGCCGATCCCGATGGGATGGACGAGGAGGAGGAAGAGACGGTGGCGGTCGTGCCCAAGGCCGTCCGCAAACCCCGGACCGTGAAGCGGAAGGGAGTCATATCGTGATCCAGTCCAGCGAGCGTTTCGGCACGACCTGGTGGGGGCGGCTCTGGATCAGCGGCCTCGAGAAGCTGGGCGACGACTATGAGAATCGGCTTCCCCGCGGCAAGAAGTACGCGGAGGAGGGTGCCGTCAGCCACTTTGTGGTGGTGCCAGGCGAGATCCAGGCCAAGGTCCATGGCCGCAAGACCTACAACGTGACCCTCGGCCTGCCGGCCCTCACCCCCACCCAGTGGGAGCGCGCCCTGGAGCGCATCGCCCTGGAGAGCCGCTTCGTGGCCTCCCTGCTCGCGGGCGAGATGCCGCAGGGGCTCGATGAGACCTTCCGCGAAGCGGGGGCGAGCCTCTACCCCCGAGTGCCCAAGGAGCTCCAGACCCACTGCGACTGCCCCGACTGGGCCAACCCCTGCAAGCACGTGGCGGCCGTGTGCTACATCATGGCCGAGGCCCTGGACCGCGATCCCTGGCTGCTCTTCGACCTCCGGGGCAAGACCAAGGAGGAGGTCCTGGACGCCCTCCAGGCCCACCTGGACGCCGCCCTGCCCGCGGACGCCGCGGAGCCTGCACCCCGCAAGCGTGGCCGTCCCCGCAAGGTCGTCGCCGTGGCCGACATGCTCACCCGCAAGGGCGAGGAGATGGATCCCTGGATGCGCCTGGATCCCGAGGCCTATGATCGCCTGGCGTCCAAGTTCCCGGATCTGACGATCCCCCGCAGCATCCCCTCCGATCCCTCGGTCTTCATCCAGCTGGGGCCGCTGCCCCATGCACGCATCGAGGCGAGCCTCTGTCTCGCGGCCCTCATGCATCGGACCGCCCAGGTCGCGCAGCAGCAGATCGAAGAAGGGGTCGGGAACCTGGAGGAGGCCGAGGCCGCTTCCGAGGGTGCGGCGCCCTCGCCCTTCGAGAGCCCCATGCCGCCGCAGATCCCCCAGCCCAAGAACTGGCGGCACAAGAAGCGGCGCTGGAAATAGAACGGGCGATAGGCTGTCGACACGAAACTGGGTAGGATGGGCGGTTGGCGAATTCCCTTCGCCATTCCGCCAAGGGCGATCGAGTCCGAGGCGCACCCACGAGGAAAACCAGATGAAGACCGTCAGCACCCCAAACGCCCCTGCCGCCATCGGCCCTTACAGCCAGGCCAAGATCGTCGGCAACCTCCTCTTCACCGCCGGCCAGATTCCCCTGGTCCCCGAGACCATGGAGATGGTCACGGGCTCCATCGAAGCCCAGACCGAGCGCGTGCTCCAGAACCTCTCCGCCCTCCTGAAGGACGCCAGCACCTCCTGGGATCGCGTGCTCAAGACCACCGTCTTCCTGACGGACCTGAACGACTTCGCCGCCTTCAATGCCGTGTATGAGAAGGCGCTGGGCGGCGCCAAGCCGGCCCGCAGCACCGTCCAGGT
>CAYZND010000145.1:0-4716 GCA_964479495.1 uncultured Mesoterricola sp. | reverse complement strand
GGCCGCCCTGCCCAGGGGCGCCAAGGTCGAGATCGAGCTCATCGCAGAGCTGTAGATGGCGGGCCCTGACTACCCCCAGATCGGACAGCGCACTGCGCTGTCCTCCCGCTCCTCGCTCCGCTCGCTCGCGGATGGGGCCCCGTCCCGCAGCACCGTCCAGGTGGCCGCCCTGCCCAGGGGCGCCAAGGTCGAGATCGAGCTCATCGCAGAGCTGTAGCTCCCCACCCGAAGCTCTGCTGTCACGGGACACTCCGGCCGGGTCCGCCCGGCCGTTTTTTTCCCTGGGTCTTGATTTGGAGGAGATAATCTGATATATTAGATATCAGGAGTTGTCTCCATGCTCACTTCCGCCGCCAACGCCGTCAGTTCCTTGGTCGAAAGGGGTTACGATCAGAGTGTGTCGACGAAGCCCTCGAAGCCTACCCTCCAGACGCGCTCCCTGCGCGAGCAAGTCTACGAGTACCTCCGGGACGAGATGACCCGGGGGGGGCTGCAGCCGGGAGCCTTTCTCGACCTGAACGACCTGGCCCAGCGGCTCGGGATCAGCCGGACGCCCCTGCGGGAAGCCCTTCTGCAGCTGGAATCCCAGGGTTTCATCACGGTCTTGCCGCGGCGGGGATTCCGGCTGAATCCGCTGACATTGGACGACATCCGACACTACTACGAGATCATCGGAGCGCTCGAGGCCGCCACACTCAAGAACCATGGGGCCTCCCTCGGGCCGGACGACTTCGCCCGGATGCGCGCCCTGGACCTGGGCATGAAGGAGGCCGTCGCCGCCGGCCAGTTCGATCGGTTCTTCGAACTCAACATGGCCTTCCACGACATCTACCTGGGCCGCAGCGACAACAAGCGCCTGCTCGCGCAGGTGAGCCTGCTCAAGCAGCGGCTCTACGACTGGCCGCGCCGCGAGGGCCTGCTCGACACCTGGGAAGACCAGTGTCTGGGCGAGCACGAGGAGTTCATCCGGCTGCTGGAACAGGGGCGGATCCAGGAAGCGGCCGCCCACCTGCAGGACGTCCATTGGTCCTTCGCGGTCCAGGAGAAGTACATCCACGACTACTACTTCGCCAGCCAGAAACCGGAGTGACCCATGCGAAGCGGGCTGGTCTTCAATGTCCAGCGCTTCTCCCTCCAGGATGGCCCGGGCGTGAGAAGCACGGTCTTCATGAAGGGGTGTCCCCTGGCCTGCGCCTGGTGCCACAACCCCGAGAGCCAGTCGCCGGAGCCCCAGATCATCCGGATGCGGCACCGCTGCATGATCTGCGGCGAATGCAGCCGCGAGGAGCTCGACCGGCCCGTGGTCCTGGACCGGGACGAGGAGGACGTGGAGGCCTGCCCCACGGGCGCCCTCCAGGCCGTGGGCGAGCGGACGACCGTTTCATCGCTCGTGGAGCGCCTGCTCCGGGACCGGATCTTCTTCGATGAGTCGGGAGGCGGCGTCACCTTTTCGGGGGGGGAGCCGCTCCTGCAGGCGCCCTTCGTCACGGAAGCCCTTGCCCGGCTGAAGGCGGAAGGCGTGCATACGGCCTTGGATACGTGCGGGTTCGCGCGCTGGGCCGACCTGGAGGCCGCCGCCGCCCAGGCGGACCTGGTCCTCTACGACGTCAAGCTGATGGACGAAGAGCGCCACCGGGCGGCCACGGGTGTCTCCAACCGGATCATCCTGCAGAACCTGAGCGCGTTGTCCGAAGTCCACGCCAACCTCTGGATCCGGGTGCCCATCATCCCGGGCATCAACGATGACGAGGCCAATCTCGACGCGACGGCGGCGTACCTGGCACCCCTGCGGGGGATCCGCCAGGTGGACCTGCTGCCCTACCACCCCACCGGCGAAGCTAAATTCGAGCGGGTCGGCATGACCTACACCCTGCACGGAACCCCCTCGCCCAGCATCCAACACCTGGAGAACCTGGCTGCGCTCTTCCGCGCCAAGGGACTGCACACCACCATCGGAGGCCGCCCATGAACGAACGCACCGAGCGACTGCGCCGGGAGAGCCTGGACGCGATCCCCTCCATCAGCGCCGAGCGGGCGTTGATCGCCACGGCCTTCTACCAGGGCCACCAGGGGCGCCACAGCGCACCCATGCTGCGAGCCATGAACTTCCTCGCCATCTGCGAGCAGAAGACGCTCTGGATGGGGGACGGCGAGCTGATCGTGGGCGAGCGGGGGCCGAAGCCCAAGGCCGTGCCCACCTATCCCGAGCTCACCTGCCACTCGGCCGAGGACCTGCGCATCCTCGACACCCGGGCCAAGACCCAGTACAAGGTCGATGCGGACACCATCGCGGTCTATGAGCAGGAGGTCATCCCCTTCTGGACGGGCCGCTCAATGCGGGACCAGATGTTCGGCGAGCTGCCTCGGGAGTGGCACGACGCCTATCAAGCGGGCTGCTTCACGGAGTTCATGGAGCAGCGCGCCCCGGGTCACACCGTGGGAGATGGCAAGCTCTATCGGAAGGGCATGCTGGACTTCAAGGCCGATATCGCCTGCTCCCTGGCGCTGCTCGACTTCGAGAAGGACCCCGAGGCGCTGGACAAGCGGGAGCAGCTCCGGGCCATGGACATCGCCTGCGATGCCATCATGCGCTTCGCGGAGCGCCATGCCGAGCTGGCGGAGTCGGAGGCCGCTAAGTGTGGTGACCCCATGCGCAAGGCGGAGCTGCTGAAGATCGCCGATGCCTGCCGCTGGGTGCCCGCCCACGCGCCGCGGGACTTCCACGAGGCCCTGCAGTACTACTGGTTCTGCCACCTCGCCGTGATCACGGAGCTGAACGGCTGGGACGCCTTCAGTCCCGGCCACCTGGACCAGCACCTCTGGCCCTTCTACCAGAAAGGGCTGAAGGAGGGCACGCTCACCCGCGACCAGGCGAAGGAGCTGCTGGAGTGCTTCTTCATCAAGTTCAACAACCACACGGCGCCCCCCAAGGTGGGCGTGACGGCAGCCGAGAGCGGCACCTACACGGACTTCGCCAACCTCAACCTGGCCGGGCTCCTGAGGGACGGCAGCGACGGCTCCAACGACGTGACGCACCTGCTGCTCGACATCATCGACGAGATGCACCTGCTGCAGCCCAGCAGCAACATGCAGGTCTCCCGCAAGACCCCCGACGCCATGCTGAAGCACGCCCTGCGCGTGATCCGCAACGGCTACGGATTCCCTTCCCTCTTCAACGCCGATGCCGTGGTGGAGGAGCAGCTCCGCCAGGGCAAGACGCTCGAGGATGCCCGCGAGGGCGGCTGCTCGGGCTGCGTGGAGGTGGGCGCCTTCGGCAAGGAGGCCTACATCCTCACGGGCTACTTCAACCTGGTGAAGATGCTGGAGCTGGCCCTGCACGATGGCTTCGACACTCGCACCGGGAGATACATCGGTGCCCGCACGGGGGACCCGGCGGCATTCAAGACCTACGACGAACTCTTCGCCGCCTTCGAGGCCCAGGTGCGCCACGTCCTGGCCATCAAGATCCGAGGCAACCAGATCATCGAGCGGCTCTACGCCACGCGCATGCCCCACACGTTCCTCTCGGTCATCACGGATGACTGCATCGCCAAGGGGAAGGACTACAACGCGGGCGGTGCCCGCTACAACAACAGCTTCATCCAGGCCGTGGGCATCGGCAGCGTCACCGATGCGCTGTCGGGTCTCAAGGAGCTGGTTTTCGACCGAGAGGAGCTGTCTTTGCCCGCCTTCATCAAGGTCCTCGAAGCGGACTTCTCGGGCCAGGAAGTGCTCCGCCAGCGGCTGGTGAACAAGGCCCACAAGTACGGCAACGACGACGACTACGCCGATGCGCTCATGACGCAGACCTTCCGCATGCTGTTCGAGGCCATCGACGGACGGCCCAACACCAAGGGCGGTGCCTATCGCCTGGAGATGCTCCCCACCACCTGCCACGTCTATTTCGGCCAGGTCTGCCTGGCGTCCGCGGATGGCCGGCGCAAGGGTCAGCCTCTGTCGGAGGGCATCAGCCCGGTGCAGGGGGCGGACCGCAACGGCCCCACCGCGGTGCTCAAGTCCGCCGCCAAGATGGACCACGTGAAGACGGGCGGCACGCTGCTGAACATGAAGTTCACCCCCAGCCTCCTGGAGGGTGAGGACGGCATCGATCACTTGCACAGCCTGGTGCGCTCCTACTTCAAGCTGGACGGACACCACATGCAGTTCAACGTGGTCACCGCCTCGAAGCTGCGAGAGGCGAAGGCCAACCCCGAGGAATACCGTGACCTCATCGTGCGCGTGGCGGGCTACAGCGACTACTTCTGCGATCTGTCCGAGGCGCTCCAGGACGAGATCATCGAGCGCACGGAGCACACGCAGTTTTAATGCCTCCACAGCAGAGGCGCGGAGGGATGCAGAGAGCGCAGAAAAAGATGGTTCAGCAACTGTCCTCTGCGCCCTTCCTTTCTTCCTCTGCGTCTCTGCGATGAGCTTTTCCCGGGTGGACGGAACTCAGATCCAGCCGCTCCGAAGGGCCCGGGCCCAGTCCGGCCGGCCGTTGAGGTCGGCCGTCCGGGCGGCGGCTTCCCAGTCGTAGGGAAGGGCGACGTGGATCACCTTCCAGTCGTCCTCCGCGGGCTCCAGCAAGGCATAGCGGGCGTGAGGGCTGCGGGTCTGCACCACGTGGAAGTGCGGAGTGTCCGCCGCGAAGGCCTGGAGCCGCACGCTGCCGGGGTTGACGATCAGTACGCCGCTGGCGGTGCGGGCGCAGCCGGG
>CAYZND010000144.1:0-8389 GCA_964479495.1 uncultured Mesoterricola sp. | reverse complement strand
CCTGCGCCAAGAAGATCGACGGCGAGGCGGCCTACAAGAAGGCGCACCGCGGCGAGGTCTTCGAGCTGGAGCCCTCCCGGGTCTACCTCCACGGCGCCCGCTGGCTCTCCCACGACCTGCCCCGCGCCTCCCTCCTGGAGATCACCTGTCGAGGCGGGTACTACGTGCGCAGCCTGGCCCGGGACCTGGGGAGGTCCCTCGGGTGCGGGGCCCACCTGTCGAAGCTCCACCGGACCGCCATCGGCCCCTGGAGCGATCCGGGACCGGACTGCACCGCACTGGTGGAAGGCGAAGGGCTCATCCCCTGGTGCTCCACCAGGCACATCTCCGATGCTGAAGCCGTGGACCTGGCGCATGGGCGGCCCATCTCCGCAGGCGAGATCACGCCTCCGGACTGGCCGCTTCCGGGGGGGTTCCCCGATCCCGGGTTCCCCATCCGGGCCCTTCACGAGGGTCGTCTCATTGCCTTGCTGAAGGAAAAGGAAGGCCAGCTCTGGACCAGCGCCAACCTGCGCGGCGGGCTCTGATCGGTCCCCACGCCTCAGCGGTGGTTCCAGTGGAGCTTCTCCTGCAGGACGCTGAAGAAGGGCAGGTCGGGGTTCTGGAGCAGGGTGATCCTGTGCTTGGACTTCCGCAGCTTGATACGGTCCTCGGGGGCCAGGGGGAACTCCAGCTGGCCGTCCAGGGTCAAGTGCGCGTTCTGGGCATCCCCCAGGATGAGCGTCACGGAGAGATCCGCCGGGATGACGGTGGGACGCAGGCTCAGGGAGTGGGGGCAGATGGGCGAGATCACCCAGGCGTCCAGGGCCGGGTGGAGGATGGGACCGCCCGCGGACAGGGAATACGCCGTGGAGCCCGTGGGCGTCGCGACGATCAGGCCGTCCGCCCGCATCACGGCCGCCTCCATGCCTTCCACGCGCAGGCGGAACTCCATGATGCGGGCCATGGCGCCCTTGTGGATGACGGCGTCGTTCATGACTGCCTGCTTGGCCAGCACGCGGTCGTCCCGCTGCAGCTCCGCGTAGAGCATGATCCGCTCTTCCCGCAGCAGGCGATCCGCGAAGTAGGCCTCGACGGTCTCCTTGGCCTCATGGGCCTGATGGGGGGTCAGGAAACCCAGGAAACCCAGGTTGATGCCCAGGATGGGCGTGCCCAGGATGCCCACGGTGCGGGCCGCGGAGAGCAGCGTGCCGTCGCCCCCAAGGACCAGGCAGAGGTCCGGGGCTTCGACGCCGACGAAGTAGAGCGGATCCGCCTTGAAGCGGTCCTCCGGGAAGCCCGCCTGACGCCAGAACACCGAGAGCGCCCGGCTGCCCATGGCAGTCCAGCCCCGTTCCAGAAAGGCCGGCACCACGGCCTGCAATGTGGCGGCCAGCTTCTCGGACTTGGTCTTGGCGACGATCGCTAGGACGGGATTCGACATACGGACCTAGGGTAACCTGGGTGGATGGCCATGAAATCGACCAAGGTACGAAAACTCGTCTCAAGTCACCGGAGCCTGCTGCGCAAGCTCGGCTGGACCGCCCTCGGACTGTTCGGTGCGGGGCTCCTGTTCCTCACGGTCATGTGGTCCATCTACAGCCGCGATGCCGACAGCTTCCTGACCCTCTTCGCGCTGCGGCCCGTCAAGACCATCTCCAAGGTCCTGGACCGCAATGGCGACACCATCGGCGTCTTCGCGGAGGAGCGCCGGGAGGTGATCCCCTTCGGCGACATACCCAAGGCCTTCCTGAACGCCCTGGTGGCCACGGAGGATGCCGACTTCATGAGCCACAGCGGCGTGTCCACGCGGGGGCTGATGCGCGCGGGATGGACCTTCGTCACCAGCTTCGGCCAGCGGAAGGAGGGCGCCTCGACGCTGACCATGCAGCTCATCCGGACCGTGACCGACAAGCGGCAGAAGCGCCTGGACCGGAAGTTCAAGGAGATCATCCTGGCCCGCAAGCTGGAGAAGGCCTACACCAAGAAGCAGATCCTGGAGCTCTACACGAACGAGGTGAACTTCGGCGGAGGGCGCTACGGCATCGAGGCGGCCTCCAAGTACTACTTCGGGAAGAGCGCCCCGCAGCTGAACGTGGAGGAGTGCGCCCTGCTGGCCGGTCTCGTCCAGCGGCCCAGCTACTACAACCCGTACAACTCGGATCCCAAGGCCCGGGAAGCGGCGCTGGCCCGGCGCAACCATGTGCTCGACCGCATGGTGGCCGAGAAGTACCTTGAACCCGGTGATGCCGCCATCCTGAAGGAGAAGCCCATCCGTCTGGCGCGGGGCAACGCCCAGGAGGAGGAGATCGCGCCCTATCCCGTGGAGGAGATCCGCAAGTACCTCTACGAGAAGTACGGCAAGGACGCCGTGCTGAACGGAGGCCTGGAGGTGCAGACCACCCTGGACTCCATCTGGCAGGAGGCGGCCAACAAGGCCGTGCGCCAGGGGGTCAAGGCCGTGGATCGGCGCAGGGGATTCCGCAAGGACGCCGTCGCCTTCGTGAACGACCCTGACACGGCGGAGCTTCCGGGCTGGAAGCGGTTCCAGGAGGCCGGCGACTCCGTGCAGGGCGTCATCATGGGCTGGACCGGAGACACCGCGAAGGTGCGCTTCGGCACCACCTTCCTCGACGTGCCCGCCACCGCCTTCGCCTGGGCCGGGAAGGACATCAAGAAGCTGCTGCCCAAGGGGGCTGCGCCCCTCTTCCTAGTGAAGGAAGCCGCGGCGGATGGCCAGGTCAAGAAGGTGGAGCTGGACCAGGACCCGGCGGTGGAGGGCGCGCTGCTGGCCGTGGATCCCGCCAACGGTGAGATCCGCGCCATGGTGGGCGGGTTCGACTTCAAGAAGAGCAAGTTCAACCGTTCCTTCCAGGCGGAGCGGCAGGTGGGCTCCACCATGAAGGCGTTCGTCTACGGACTGGCCTTCACCCAGGGCAAGACCCCCGCCACCATGGTGAATGACACGGCCGTGCGCTTCACCTACTACCGGGATTCCTACGAGCCGAAGAACTACGATCACGACTACTGGGGACCCATCCCCGTCTGGGAGGCGATGCGCGAGTCGCGGAACATCGCGGCCATCCGTACCCTGGAGTCCGTGGGCATCAACAACGCCGTGGACTTCGTCCACAAGCTGGGGGTGACGGGCATGGTGCCGGGGGTTCCGAGCATGGCCCTCGGCAGTGCCGACCTGACCCTCAAGGACATGGTGCGGGGCTACGCGACCATCGCCAACGGAGGCGTGCAGTCGCCCTCACCCTTCCTCATCCGGAAGGTGGTGGACCGCAATGGCCGTGTGCTGGAGAACCATGCGGGGCAGCCCGGTGAAGCGGTGCTGGACCCCATCTCGAACTACCAGCTCATCCAGTGCCTCCAGGGCGTGGCCCAGCGGGGCACGGGCGCCCGCTCCAACGAGCTGAACTGGCCCGTGGCCGGCAAGACGGGCACCACCGACGAGCACTCCGATGCCTGGTTCCTGGGCTTCTCCACGCGCATCTGCACCGGGGTCTGGGTGGGGCTGGACGAGAAGAAGACCATCTTCCGCGGCGCGGACGGCGCCAAGGCCGCGCTGCCCATCTGGGTGGACTTCATGAGGGTCGCCCTCAGCACGACGCCCAAGGAGGAGTTCAAGGCGCCCGAAGGCATGGAGTGGGCGGACATCGATCGCTACACAGGCCTCATCGCCACCAGCGCCACCCAGCCCGAGGACCTCCTGCACCTGGCCTTCAAGCCAGGCACCCAGCCCAAGAGCCCCAGCACGGGCGACGCCATCCAGCGGATCCGCGAAGCCCGGGAGAAGGCGCACTACCAGGCTGCCGAGATCCGGGAGTGGGGCACCTCGCCGCCGCTGGAGGTGCCGGTGGTTCCACCGCCCGTGGACTGGAAGCAGATCCCCGATCCCAACAAGTAGCGAAGGGAGCCGGTGTGGAGACCCCCGTGGTGACCCCAGGGCGTTCGCGCGCCGCATCCGGCACGCTGTACATCCTCGCCTCGGCCCTGTGCTTCGGCAGCATGCCGATCTTCGCGCGGCTCGCCTATGCCTCCGGCGTGGACATCCCCACGCTGCTGCTCCTGCGCTTCTCCATGGCCGCGGTGCTCATGTGGGTGTGGCTGCTGGCGAAGGGCGTGAAGCTGCCTGGCCCCAAGGGACTCGCCATCTGCATTGCCATGGGAGGTGTGGGCTACGCCGGGCAGGCCTTCTCCTACTTCACAGCCCTGACCTTCGCCTCCGCCAGCCTCGTGGCGCTGCTGCTCTACACGTATCCGGCCATCGTCGCGATCCTCTCCCGGATCGTGCTGAAGCATCCCCTCTCACGGCTGCAGGTGCTCGCCGTCGCCATCGCCCTGGCCGGCAGCGTCCTCATCATCGGCAGGGCCGGGGATGGGCAGCCCCTGGGCATCTTCTTCGGGCTCCTGGCCGCCTTCATCTATTCCGTCTACATCCTCACCGGCAGCAGGTTCCCGGCGGACGTCACGCCGGTGGCTTCGACAACGGTGATCGCGAGCTCCGCGGCCCTCACCTATGGCGTCGCCGTCGCCATCCGGGGCTTCCATCCTCCCGCCACGACCCAGGGCTGGATCTCCATCGTCTCCATCGCCGTGATCTGCACGGTCCTGGCCATCCTCTTCTTCTTCGAGGGGCTTGAGCGGGTCGGGCCTGTGAAGGCTTCCGTGTTCTCCACCGTGGAGCCCGTGGCCACGGTGATCCTGGCGGCCCTGGTGCTGGGGGAGCGCATCACCCTGGTGCGGGTGCTGGGCGGCGCGCTCATCGTCGGCGCGGTGCTGATGCTGGCGCGGGAGAGTGCCCTGGCGGAAGCGAAGAAGGGCTAGAGCGGACCGATCGTGCGCTCCACGGCGGCGCGCACGGAGCCCGAGAGCACGAAGGAGCGGGCGGTCTGGATGTCGTCGTGGAACCAGCGGTCCCCGTCCAGGCAGGCGGGGATCTGGCGGCGGACCTCGTCGTAGGCCGCCTGGGTGCCGACGCCGAGCCGGAAGTCCCGCAGGGATTCGGCGGTCATGGTGAGGGCCTGGGCGGCCAGCAGCAGCTCCACGCCCACGATGTACTGAGTGTTGGCCACCACCGTGGCGGCCTTGCGTGCGCACCAGGTGGAGTTGGACACGTGATCCTCGCTGTTGCCCTTGGCGGGCACGCTGTCCACGCTGCCGGGCATGCAAAGGGTCCGGTTCTCCATGACCAGCGCGCTCATGGAGCACTGGACCACGGTGTAGCCCGTGTTGACGCCCCGGATGCCGGACATGAGGTTGCGGGGCAGTCCCCAGGACAGCGAGGGATCGATGAGCCGCGCGATGCGCCGCTCGCAGATGCTGCCCAGGTCCGCCACGGCGATGGCCAGGAGGTCCATGGCCTGAGCCAGGTACTGCCCATGGAAGTGGCCCCCGGAGATGATCTCGAAGCCGCCGCCCTCCTTGGGGAAGATCAGGGGGTTGTCCGTGGCGGAGTTGAGCTCCGTCCCCAGAATGCCGTCGATGTAGTCCAGGGCTTCGAATACGGGACCGTAGACCTGGGGCGTGCAGCGCAGGGAATACACGTCCTGGATCCGGGGTGTGTAGGGCTGATCCGTGCGCCGGAGTTCCTCGGGGAGAGCCACCGCCCGGGCTTCGTGACTGGCGCGTGTGGAGCCCGCCAGCAGGCGCCGGACGAGGTCCGCGACCTTCCTCTGCCCCGCGTGGGGGCGAGCCTCATGGATCCGTTCGTCGAAGGCGGACAGCTCGGCGCGCATGGCTTCGAGGGTCAGTCCCAGGGAGACGCAGGCGTCCAGCAGCAGGTTCCGGGCGTCGCGCGCGGCCAGCACCGCCACCGCCAGCGACACCGTGGAGCCGTTGACGAGGGCGGAGGCCTCCTTGGCCTTCAGCTCGAAATTCACCGGCCCGATATTCGCCTTCCGGATGGCCTCCGGGGCGGACATCCGTAGGCCTTGGTAGAAGACCTCGGCCTCTTCGAAGCCTGCCACGGCCGCCGCCAGGTAGGCCAGGGGGGCCAGGTCGCCGGAGGCCCCGACGGAGCCCTTCTGGGGCATGACCGGATGGATGCCCGCGTTGAGGAAGGCCAGGAGGCGATCCACCAGCTCGGGTCCGGCCGCGGAGTAGCCGCTGGCCAAGGCGTTGGCCCGCAGGAGCAGGGTGGCCCGGCTCACGTCCTCGGGGAACGGCTCGCCGAGGCCCGCCGCATGGGCCTTGATGAGCTGCGTCTGGAACAGGTCGATGTGCTCGACCTTCACCCGCGTGTCCTTCAGCAGGCCCACTCCGGTGTTGAAGCTGTACATCAGGGGCGCTTCATCGTGCATCCAGGTGGCTTCGATGAAGGTCCGGCAGTCCTGAAGGCGCTGCCGGGCGGAGGCGGCGAGCGCCACCGGGGGCAGGGCGCCCTCGGGCCGCGCCACCTGCAGCACGTGATGCATCGTGAGCGAGAAACCGTCGAGGGCGAGGGACTCCATAGGCATGACGGTCACAGCTCCGGGTTCACGCCGCAGGTGATCACGCCCTTGCGGATGGCGGCAAAGCAGGCGAGGCACTCCTTGCAGCGGCGGATGTCCTGATCGCGGTGATCCAGCAGCTTTTCCGCGGTGAGGGGATCGGCAATGAGCTGGCGGGCGATGGCTACGAGGTCGGCTTGGTCTTCATCCAGTACCCGCTGGGCCCAGCCAGGTTCCGCCAGCTTGCCCACGGCGATGACGGGGATCTTCAGGTCCGCCTTGAGCCGCTTCGTGAAGGGCGCGAAGGTGCCTGGAGCGGCGGTTTTAGGCAGCACGGAGCTGGTGTTGAGGAAGGTCTGTCCCTCCCACTCGCCCAGGGAGGACTGGCCCACGCCGGAAGCGTTCAGCAGGTCCACGCCGGCTTCCTGGAGAGCCAGGGCGGTGAAGCGGATGTCCTCCTCGCCCATGCCCCCCTCCACGAACTCCACCGCGTGCATGCGGCAGAGGATGGGGTAGTCCGGACCCACGGCCTGTCGCACAGCCTTCACCACCTCCACCGCCAGGCGCGCCCGCCTCTCCCGGTCGCCGCCCCAGGCATCCGTGCGCAGGTTCGACTTGGGGGAGAGGAACTCGGACAACAGGTAGTAGTGCGCTGCATGGATTTCCACCCCGTCGAATCCTGCGGTCTGGGTGCGCTTGGCCGCAGCGGCGAAGGATCCGATGACCGCCTTGATCTCCGTTTCGGACATGGTCCGGGGTGCCGGGCCCGCAGCCAGGGCCACAGGGGAGGGCGCGATGCGCTCGACGCCGAGGTCCGGCCGATAGGCGCGCGCACCCCCATGGACGATCTGGAGCACGGCAGGAACCCCCGCAGCCTGGATGGCGCCCGCGAGACGGCGCAGGCCCGGCACGAAGGCGTCGTCCCAGATGCCGAGCATGTTCGGGATGATGGTGCCCGCCGGATCGATCCCGCAGGACTCCACGATCACGAGCCCGACGCCTGCCCGGGCCCGCTTCCCGTACCAGGCGAGATGGGCATCCGTGGCGAAGTGATCGTCCGCCATCCCCGTCACCATGGGCGCCATCACCAGCCGGTTGGGCATGCGGAGGGTCTTGACCTGCAGGGGCTCGTTCATTCGGGGCATGGGATTCCTTTCCGTCGAGGACGTTTCAATGTAGCAGTCCGGTTTCAGAGCAGGCGCTGCAGGAGCCAGAGCGTCGCCATGCCTGCTGCGATGGTGCCCAGCACATTCCGCGTGGCCAGAGCCACCAGGATCGCCACCGCTCCGGCCCAGAGGCGCGGATTCGCAGGGTCCAGGTTCAGGGCGCCTTGGCGGACGAGGATCTCGGGAGCGATGAGCGCGGAGAGCACGGCCGGGGGCACGTAGCGCAGCAGTCCCTGGATTCGTGTATCCAGCGCCAAGCGCTTTCCGCCAGCGATGAACGAGAAGCGGATCAGGAAGGTGATCAGCCCGCACCCCGCCATGGTCGCCAGCAGAAGCCAAGGGGATCTCATGGTTGTTCCTTCCGGTCGAACCGCTTCGACAGGATGCCCGCGGCCATGCCCGCCGCGGCGGCGGTGATGATCCAGAGCCTGTAGGGCATGCCCTGCGCCAACAGCGCCGTGAAGGAGGCCGCCAGGGCCGCTGCGAGCTCGCTGCGCCTGCGGAGAGCGGGGACGACCAGCGCGATGAACGTGAGGGCGACGGAGAAGTCCAGGGACCACGACGGTGGAATGGACGCGCCCAGCAGGATGCCCATGGCGGCCGAAAGCTGCCACCCGGTCCACAAGGTGAGCCCGGTTCCGAACAGGAACCAGTGGCGGTGAGGGGTTTCCGGCCCATCCATGAAGCGGCCGATGGCCGGGGCATCGGCTTCATCCGTCAGCAGGTAGGCCAGCAGGAGCTTCCAACGCAGGGGCAGTTCCCTCAGATAAGGGGCCACGCTGGCGCTGTAGAGCGCATGCCATAGAT
>CAYZND010000143.1:489-8394 GCA_964479495.1 uncultured Mesoterricola sp. | reverse complement strand
TACACCTCTCTATTCGTCGGCAGCGTCAGATGTGTATAAGAGACAGGTGATGAGGCCTTCCTGCAGCAGGAAGTAGAGGCTCTGATCGAAGGTCTGCATGCCGTACTGGCTGGTGCCGCCGGCGATGACATCCCGCAGGCCCTTGGTGCGGTCCTTGTCCTCGATGCAGGTGCGGACCGTCTCCGTGGCCACGAGCACCTCGCAGGCGGGCACCCGGCCCTGGCCATCGGCGCGGGGCACGAGGCGCTGGCTGACGATGGCCTTGAGGACCCCGGAGAGCTGAAGCCGGATCTGTTTCTGGTGGTGGGGCGGGAACACGGAGATGACGCGGTTGATGGTCTCCGTGGCATCCAGGGTGTGCAGGGTGGAGAACACCAGGTGGCCGGTCTCGGCCGCGTGGATGGCGGTCTCGATGGTCTCCAGGTCGCGCATCTCACCCACGAGGATGACATCGGGATCCTGGCGGAGGGCGGCCCGGAGGGCGGTGGCGAAGCTGGCGCAGTCGGCTCCCACTTCCCGCTGGTTGATGATGGAGAGGTTGTCCCGGTGCAGGTATTCGATGGGGTCCTCGATGGTGAGGATGTGTTCGTTCCGGGTGGCGTTGATGAGGTCGATCATGGCCGCCAGGGTCGTGGACTTGCCGGAACCCGTGGTGCCCGTCACCAGGACCATGCCGCGCTGCTCTTCGCAGATCTTGTTGAGGGCGCGCGGCAGCATCAGATCCTCGATGCTGAAGATGCGCCGGGGAATCACGCGGAGCACCATGCCAACCGTGCCGCGCTGATTGAAGATGTTGCAGCGGAAGCGGCCCAGGGCGGGCACCGAATAGGCCAGATCGATGTCCAGGCTCTCCTTGAACTTCGCCTTCTGGCGGTCCGAGGCCATGATCGAGTAGGCCATGGCGATGGTGTCCTCCTGGACCAGCTTCTTGAACTGGGTCAGGGGGGTCAGGCGGCCCTTCACCCGGGCGATGGGAAAGTTGCCCACCTTCAGGTGGAGGTCGGATCCGCCCAGGTCAACCACGGTGGTCAGCAGCTCGTTGATGTGCATGGGAACTCCTGGGGCGGGCAAAGGATGAATGCCCACAGTTTAATCCCCGATCCGGTGGCCGGAAAGGAATCTAGCCTCGGAAAAGAGGCCTTTCGCTGGTAAAATCAGCGGTTCGGCCCGCATTCCCTCCCGGCTCAGAGGGCAGGGCACCCCACCCAGCCCCATCGAAGGACGCTCATGACCCCTATTGAGAAGTTCCGCAACATCGCCATCATCGCGCACGTGGACCATGGGAAGACCTCCCTGGTGGACGCCATGTTCAAGACCGCCCACGTCTTCCGGGACAACCAGAAGGTGCAGGAACAGGCCCTGGACTCCAACGACCAGGAGCGGGAGCGTGGCATCACGATCCTGGCCAAGACCACCGCCATCCACTGGGGCGGGTACCGCTTCAACATCGTGGACACCCCCGGCCACGCCGACTTCGGCGGCGAGGTGGAGCGCGTGCTGTCCATGGTGGACAGCGTCCTCCTGGTGGTGGACGCCTTCGACGGCCCCATGCCCCAGACCAAGTTCGTGACACGGAAAGCCTTGGCCCTGGGCCTTCGTCCCATCGTCGTCATCAACAAGGTGGATCGCCCCGGCGCGCGCCCCCTCTGGGCCCAGGATGCCGTCTTCGAGCTCCTCATCGAGCTGGGCGCCACCGACGAACAGCTGGACTTTCCCGTGGTCTTTGCGTCGGCCAAGCTTGGCTACGCCATGCTGGACGTGAACGACAGCTCCGACAACCTGGACCCGCTCTTCGACACCATCGTGAAGCAGTGCCCGCCGCCCAAGGGCGATCCGGACGCGCCCATGCAGATGCTCGTAACTCTCATGGATTACAATGATTTTGTGGGGCAGATCGGCATCGGGCGCATCTTCAACGGCACCATCAAGGTGGGTGACCCCGTGGCGCTGGTGAAGCGGGACGGTTCCATCGAGCAGCACAAGGCGACCATGCTCTATGGCTTCGAAGGCCTCTCCCGCGTGAACCTGCCGGAGGCGGGGGCGGGCAATATCGTGGCCATCGCAGGCATCCCGGACATCCGCGTGGGTGAGACCATCGCCAGCCCCACGGACCCTGTGGGCCTGCCCTATGTGGACATCGACGAGCCCACCATTTCCATGATGTTCATGGTGAACACGGGCCCCTTCGCGGGCCAGGACGGCAAACACACCCAGAGCCGCCGCATCCGGGAGCGCCTCACGAAGGAGCTCCAGCACAATGTGGCCCTCCGCGTGGAGGACACCGATTCCCCCGACTGCTGGAAGGTCTCGGGCCGCGGCGAACTGCACCTGTCCGTGCTCATCGAGACCATGCGGCGCGAGAATTTCGAAGTGTGCGTGAGCCGTCCCGAAGTGATCCTGCATATCAACCCCGAGACGGGCGAGAAGCAGGAGCCCTACGAAGACCTGCACGTGGATGTGCCCGAGTCCGCCATGGGCATCGTCATGGAGAAGCTGGGGGCCCGGAAGGCCGAGATGCAGGACATGGCCCAGGAACTGGGTCGCGTGCGGCTGCACTTCAAGATCCCCAGCCGGGGGCTCATTGGCTATCGCTCGGAGTTCCTCACCGACACCCGCGGCGAGGGCATCCTCAACAGCCTCTTCAGCCACTACGGCCCCTTCCGGGGCGACATGCCCAAGCCCAAGCACGGCGTGCTCATCTCCATGGACGAGTGTGAGGCCGTGGGCTACGCCATCATGAACCTGGAGGATCGCGGGATCTTCTTCATCCACCCCGGCACCAAGTGCTACGAAGGCATGATCGTGGGCGAACACGCCCGGGACAACGACCTCGTGGTCAACGTCGCCAAGGGCAAGAAACTCACCAACATGCGTGCCTCGGGCAGCGATGATGCCACCCGCCTCACCCCGCCCCGGGAGATGACCCTGGAGCAGGCCATCGAATACATCGCCGACGACGAGCTGGTGGAGGTTACGCCCCGCTTCATCCGTATGCGGAAGAAGATCCTCGACACGAATGAGCGGAAGAAGTCGGAAAAGCGGACGGAATAATACCACCTGGGTCCTGGAACTGGGGAGGGAATGACAGCATCCAAGGCTCGTATTCCTTCCCTGGAGGGTCCATGAGACGAGCATGCGTGGTTCTCGCGATGGGTGGATTGCTGATGGCACCGACGGCCTTCGCCAAGCCACCCTTCCTGGCCAAGGCCAAGGAACTGGGGCTCCCCGGCATCACCAACTGCCAGGCCTGCCACATCAGCACCGAGAAGGGCAATGTGAAGTGGAACGAGCGGGGCCTCTGGCTCAAGGCCAAGAAGCAGGAGCTGAACGCCGAGACCGTGGATGTGACCTGGCTGAAGGACTACAAGCCCGCCAGCTAGCCTGCCAAGGTGACTACCGGATCCCAAGGTCCTTCAGGATCTTGGGGTCTTTCTCATCCTGGGCCAGGATCGTGTGGCAGGCGTTGCAGTCGGCTTCGATCATCCGGCCGTCCTTGGTGGTGTGGCTGCCATCGTGGCAGCGGAAGCAGCCTGGGGAATCTTCATGGCCGATCAGATTCTTATGCTCCCCCCAGTCCAGCTTCATCTCCGGGAACACGTTCCGCAGGTAGATGGCCTTGACGGTGTCTGCAGCCTGGTCAACCAGAGGGCGCTTCTGGGCGAATACGATCGGGTAGCGCTCCCGGTAGAACGAGGTCAAGCGTTCGGGGATCTCCCGCCCAGCTGTGGCCTGGTCGGGGTAGCCAGCCTTCAGCACGTCCAGGGCCTGTTTCCTCACGAACGGAAGCCCGGCGCTGATCGTGCCATTCATCATCGCCTTGTCCAGCGCGCGCTCGGGCGCCTCGAAGGCATGCGTGGGCCGGTTGTGGCAGTCGATGCAGTCCATGCTTCGCTCCCGGCCGGCTGCCAGTTCGGTCGGTTTCGCATCCCCGGCGAGGAATTCGATCATCTGGCCTGAGGTGTCCCGGTACAGCACCTTGGGAATGGTCATCCGTTTAGGGTCGGTGTGGACGTACCTGATCCGGGCAGAGGTGTCCAGGTGGCGGCCATGGATGCCCACCTGGCCCTGGGCTGTGACGCCGCCGATCTTCAGGAGCAGGACCGAGGTCGTGGCTGTGTTGGCTTCATCCTCAGCGTATTTCGTCCGGATGATCAGCTTGTCACCGGTGAACTTCTGGGGCCAGTGGCACTGTTCGCAGGTCTCCCTGGCGGGCCGCAGGGACTCCACGGGGCTGGTGATGGGGCGGTGGTAGGTGCCGAACGTCACCGCGAACACCTGGTGCACGCCTGAGAGCTTGGACTTGACGAACCAGTCCGCTCCGGCGCCGATGTGGCACTGGGCGCAACCGACACGGGAATGGGGGGAGTTCAGGAAGGCGGTGTATTCCGGGGCCATGGGCGTATGGCAGGTGAGCCCGCAGAACTTGTTGGAGTCCATGTATTCAATGCCCTTGAAACCGGCGGTCCCAAGGATAGCGATGTTGGCCGCCGTGGCCAGCCCCAGCAGGATGATGAGGCGTCGGGTCGTGGGTGAGTGCAGGTCCAGGGGGGCGTATTCGGTCGGCAGAGGCCCCGCCTTCATCTGCTGCTTCCTTCGCCGCCAGAGCCCCAGAGGGATCAAGGCCAGGCCCAGGAGGAAGAGGCCGGGAAGGACCATGAACAGGAGGATGCCCAGGTATGGATTGACGGCGCGCGGGCTGGACAGCTCCAGGAACCAGAACCACACCAGGCTGATGCCGGAGGCCGTCGTGAGCACCACGCCCGTGAGCGTGATCCCGTTGTTGGCCGAGTGGGCCAGGCGTCGCGCCAGGTCCCGGGTCGGTTCGCTGAGCCAGGTCATCATCCTTTCTCCCGAGGGGCCTGCAGGCAGCCATCCAGGTGCACCTCCTGCCGTCGCACCGGTTCCGGCTGGTTGGGCGAGGCTACTTCTTGGGACGGTCCTTGAGCCATGCGAGATCCACCTCGGCAACCTTGCGCTTGAGCTTCTCGTCCTTGAGCCACTGTCCCAGCTCGTTCAGTGCAGGTGTTTTGGCGTGGCAGGACTGACAGTTCTGGATATCGGCAAAGCCCAAATCCTGGGCTTTCTTGACCCAGGGCGCCTTGGCCTGTGCCGGAAGCAGGGCGAGCAGCGCCGCCAGCGCAATGATGACGAAGGTGAGTCTGGGCATTCAGGACCTCCTTGTCGGTTGTCACACCTTGTCTATCGGCATGGTTGCGGATTCACTTGCAATCATTCTTTCCCGGAGCATCTGGGTGCGTATAAAAACGATCTCTCCGTGGGAGGGATACCAACCCAAACAGAGAGGCGGAGTTGGGAACGAGGACATCTTCTCGACGGTCCGTGTAGGTTGTGTCCACCTTGGCAGCGGATCATATCCGCGCAATCCGGGCCTTATCGGCGTATTGGGTCGCCCAGGCCGTGTCCATCGAGCCGCTGAATAGGGGTCCAAGAGGCACAAAGAGTGCCTAATTTGCTGCCCTTCCGCATGAAGGGCGTTGTCGCCGAGTTCACGGTTGCCGGGGGGCTGGGATGAGTTCCAGGAAGGCTTCAGTCTGGGTGAACGGATTCGCTGGCGTCACGGGTCGGTCCCGGCCATAAACTCTGGAGGAATAGCATGCCCAAGCCCTCCATCAGGTGGGCCTGGATTCTCGGGAAGAAGAGGCTTCAGGATTTCTTTGGGTACTCGCTGAGCCACATCAGGTCAATTTTCTGAGCCTTTCGTCTCGATTGTTCCGCCACCAGCCAATCACCGAGTTCGTTGAGTCCTGGAAGCTGAGCCGAGTGGCAGGCCTGGCAGTTCTTGATGTCCTTGAATCCTAGATCCTGGGCCTGCTTCACCCAGGGTGCCTTGGCCTGAAGCGTGACTCCGCTCAGGATAAGGAGGGTGGAGAACGTGATGAAATGGCGCATAGCGTGCTCCTGGTGGCTCATGGGTGCCGCTTCCCCCTGGTGGATTTTCCTGGGGGCACCGAAGGCGGGATCAGGCACAAGCCCATGAGCACGAACTGGGAAACGACAAAGCTGGCAAGGGTCAATAAGCCCTTATCCGTGAACCCGTAGGAATGCAGGCCGACGTTCAGCAGGTTCACGCCGAACCAAGCCAGGGCGGTGATGACGTTGCCCACGATGGCCATGGCCATGAGGCCCCGCTCCTTGGCATACCCGCCCCAGCGGGCGTGGAGGATCAGGGCATTCCACAGCACGATGAGCAGGGCGCCGTTCTCCTTGGGGTCCCAGCCCCAGAAGCGGCCCCAGGACTGGTCGGCCCAGATGCCGCCCAGCACCGTCCCCACGAAGCTGAAGAGCAGGGAGAAGCAGAGGATGCCGTAGGTGGTGTCCACCAGGGCCTTCGTGGTGCCTTCGTCGGGATGGGATGTCAGGACTCGTCGAAGGGCATAGCCGATGGCGAGGGTGCCCGCCAGGAAGGTGCCGCCATAGCCGATGGTGATGGTGACGACATGGGTGGCCAGCCAGAAGTTGGAGTCCAGCACGGCCCGCATCATCTCCATGGTGTCGCCCTGGTCCGAGAGATGATGGGCGACGATCAGCGACGCGAACCCCGCGGCGGCCGCCACGGCCGTGGCGAACCCCCGGCGGTACATCCGCTCGAGTATGACCCCCAGCACGACTGCCACCCAGCCGACGAACACCGCGGAGGAATAGAGGTTGGTCACCGGGGGGCGGCCCTGGAGGACGATGCGCGAGACCAGCCCCACGCTGTGCACGATCAGCCCCGCAATCAGCAGGGAGTAGGCTGCAGGGCGGAGCTGCTCGGGCTTCCAGGCCCAGGACACGAAGAGGGCGAGGAGGGCCAGGACGTAGATCACCATGCCCAGGTAGAAGGGTTCAGCCTGGTTGAACACATGCTCATGTCGGGCCTGAGCCGAAGCCTCCGGCTGCTGGGATGTAAAGTGGCCGGTCAAACCGGCGGTGGCGGTGTTGAAGCCCTGGGCATCGCCGGCCGCATAGGCGGCGCCCGCCTGGCTGAACAGCTCCAGGGAGGGATGGACCGTGCCCTTCGCATAGGCGGCCAAGCCGTCACCGACGGTCAGCCAGGCATCCTTGTCCTGGCCAGGCAAAGGGTTCAGGGGCCTGAAGTAGGCCAGCTGGGCCAGTTCCGCCTGCCGGGCGTCGGCGCCGGGTTCCTTGGCGGTGCGGAGCTCGGAGGCCAGTCCGGTGGAATTCGACGGCTGGAGCGTGTTGGCGAGCTGATGGTAGAGGATCACGCGCTGGTAGAGGTCCACGACGGCCCGCTGGAACCGGGTCCGCTGGGCGGCGTCCAGCTCCATGGCGCTGCGGGCCTGGTTCTCCACCTCCGCCAGGTGGGGAAGGAGCTTGGAGAAGCTGTAGTAGCGGTCCGAGGACTGCTGGATCCCCATGAGCCCCAGCACATCCGGATCATTGATGACGAAGATGGGCTGGGCATCCGCCACGGGGGGACGGAAGAGCACATCCAGCAGCCACTCGCCGGCCTCGACGGTACGACCTTCGAAATGGACGCTCTGCTTCCCGCGGATCATCAGCAGGGCATTCCGGGCCACGGAATCCAGGGGTTTCACACGACCCCCCTGGAGCACGGGCAGGCGGTTGAAGGCGGCCACGTCGAAGCCGCGGGTCTTCCCGGCCGGGAGCAGCATCAGCAGCGCCACGACCAGAGCCAGGATGCCGGGCAGCCACGCGAAAAGTCTGGGGGATCTCATGCCGTCCTCCTCTGCTCCAGGGAGCGACGCAGGGTGAGCCCGAAGTGGATCAGGAGGCCCAGGGTGACGAGGCTGCAGGAGATGTACGGCAGGGTCCAGCCTGGGTTCTTCACCACCTGGAGGATGGAGAGAGTGCCTTCCTTCCCGTAGCTGGCTTGGTAGAAGGTGTGCCCCTGGTAGCGCAGGGGCTGATTCATGTAAATGA
>CAYZND010000143.1:0-479 GCA_964479495.1 uncultured Mesoterricola sp. | reverse complement strand
GCGAGGACATCCCGCTCCTCGCCCGTGGCAGGGTTGGAGATGTGCACGAGGCTGGAAAAGTTCTTGGGAATGTCCGTGCCTGGATAGACGTCGTGCCGGAAGTCCTTGAGGGTGAGCGAATAGGGCAGGTACGTGCGGCGCAGGCGCAGGCTCAGGGCGTAGGTCCGGCCTCCATGGGTGAAGGTCTGCGGTTCCCCGAGGGCGGTGGAGACCAGCCAGGTCCCGAGGCTCTGTCCCTGGATCGTGGGTTCCACGAAGACCGAGGTCTGATTGACCAGCGTGTCGGACAGTACGGCGGGGGCCTCCGACACCTTCACATTGACGCCTATGCCGGCAGTGGCTTCCGCAGGCGGATCCGAGGCACTGCGCATGCCCAGCGTGGCATTCTCGAAGTAGCGCTTCACCTTGATCTGCACGGGCGTGCCGGGGATCTCGATGGAGTCCTGCCGCTTCAGCAGGGAGGCCGGGATGCTGTGGAC
>CAYZND010000142.1:0-8480 GCA_964479495.1 uncultured Mesoterricola sp. | reverse complement strand
GCGGCCAAGGCGGAGGCCATGGAGCAGGCCTGCCGGGAGATGCTGGAAGGCACCCTTACGGAGGATGTGCGGGTGGACGCCCTCCAAGGGGGCGCCGGCACCAGCACGAACCTGAACGTGAACGAGGTCCTCGCCAATCGCGCCTTGGAGCTGCTGGGGGAACCCCACGGAACCTATGGCCGCGTGTCGCCGCTGGATGACCTGAACCTGCACCAGAGCACCAACGACACCTACCCCACGGCCCTGCGCATCGCCGCCATCTGGGGCCTGAAGGAGCTGGAGCGCCAGGTCCTCGGACTCCAGGAGGCCTTCCAGGCCAAGGAGAAGGCCTTCGCGCACATCGTGAAGGTGGGACGCACCGAGATGCAGGACGCTGTGCTCATGACCCTGGGCCGGGAGATGGGCGCCTACGCGGAGGCCCTCAACCGGGATCGCTGGCGTCTCGCCAAGTGCGAGGAGCGGCTGCGCGTCGTGAACCTGGGCGGCACGGCCATCGGCACGGGACTGGCCGCGCCTCGCGACTACATCTTCCGCGTGGTGGACGAGCTGCGGGAGATCACGGGGCTGGGCCTGGCCCGGGCCGAGAACCTGGTGGAAGCCACCCAGAACGCCGATGTCTTCGTGGAGGTCTCGGGCCTCCTGAAGGCCCTCGCAACCACCTTGATCAAGATCAGCGGAGACCTGCGCCTCCTCTCCAGCGGCCCCGAGGCGGGCCTGGGCGAGCTGCGGCTCCCGCCACGTCAGGCCGGCAGCAGCATCATGCCCGGCAAGGTGAACCCTGTCATCCCGGAGGCGGTCACGCAGGCGGCCATCCTCGCCATGGCCCACGACCACGCCCTCTCCTTCGCCGTCGCCCTGGGGAGCCTCGAACTGCAGCCCTTCCTGCCGCTGGTGGCTCATAGTCTCCTGGAGAGCTTCGACCTGCTGGCCCGCGCATGCTTCATCCTCCGGAGCCGCTGCGTGGAAGGACTCGAGGCCGACGAGGCCCGCTGCCGCAGCCACGTGGCGAACGGCACGGCCTCGGCCACGGCCCTGCTGCCCCTGCTGGGCTATGAGAGGACCTGCGGCCTGGTGGCCCGAGCCCAGGCCTCCGGCTTGAGCCCCAAGGAGCAGGGCCTGGCGGAGGGCCTCTTCACCCTCGCGCAGTTCGATGAGCTCACCAGCCCCGAGGCCGTGAACCGCCTGGGCTCGCGGATGGAGTGAAGCCTACTGGGTGGCCATCTTGTACTTCGAGGTGATCCTCCGGTAGGTCCCGTTTCTCCGGATCTCCTTCAGTCCCTTGTTGAACCGGTCGAGCAGTTCGGAGGCCCCAGGATACTTGCGCGAGACGATCAGGTGGTTTCCGGTCTTCCCCCAGAACGTGCTTCGCAGCGACTTGAAGGATTCCGTCTCGCCGGGATAGACCCGCTCGATGGCCGCGAAGGCCACGGTCTCGTCCTCCACAAAGAAGTCCACGCGTCCCGACCGGAGCATCTTCACCCCGCTGTCGACGGAGTTCACGAGATGGACGCGGATGCCCGCGGCCCGCAGGTCCTTCTCGGTCCAGGTGCCAGAGAGAAGGGCCACACCATACGGCTTCAGATCCGCCAGGGAAGAGGCCTTAAGGGAACCGAAGGCCTTGGCCGTAACGCAGTAGATGAACTTCGGAGCGGTGTAGAAGATCGGATCCGAGAAGTCGAAAGTGGCCTTGCGCTGGTCATTCGCCGCGTACGGGAACGCTGCGAAGGCCTCCCCCGTCTCCACCAGGGCTTCCGCCCTGGGCCAAGGGAAGAAGCTGAAGACCGGATCGATCTCCCCGGCCTTGCAGATCGCCGCCACCAGCTCCGTGGCGCATCCCTTTTCGGGGAGCTTGGCGGAGGTAAGGGTTCCCACTCCCCCGTGTTGAAGGGAACCGGTTGCCCCTGGCCGAGTCCCGCGATGGAAAGGACCAATGCGGCACCCCGGATGAGCCTCGCGACCATCATCGTTTCCTGAACAGGCATGCCACCGTCGGCATACCCTTCTGTTTCGAGCGTTGAGCCAGCCGGGATTAGTCTGGCCCAGCGGGTCGTCAGAGATCCTCAGCGCCAGCCGCTCGCCGAAGCGGCGATCCGACGGAAGGCCTCCTGGTCGGCGCCCTTGGGCTCGTCCTTCACGACCTGGTCCAGGATCCGGCGGGCCTCCTGGGTTCCGATCGCCATGAGGGCCCGGGCGGCGGCGAGGCGGATGGGCATGGGCTCGGCTTTCTTGAAGATCCGGCCCTTGCGCTGGATCTGGCCCTCAAGGATGGGCAGGGCTTCCACGAACTTGAGCTGGCCCAGGGTCTCCAAGGCTTGGACCCGCAGTTCCTCGGGTCCAGAAACAGCCAGGGAACCGATGGCGGGCACGGACTGGGCCGTACCCGCCTGCAGGAGCCCCTGGAGGATCTCCCCCCGGACTTCCGCATCGGCCTTGGGCAGCAGTTCCAGCAGGTAGCGTTCCGCCCGGGTCCGTCCGGTCTTCCAGAGGGCGCGGATGGCCGCGCGGACCACGCGGGCATCGGCGTGGTCCAGGCAGGGCACGATGTATTCGAAGGCCTGGGCCTCCTCGATGTCCCCCACGAGGTTGAGGGCGTTGCGTACCAGATGCCAGGAGCCCGCCACCAAACCTTCCTTCAGAGCCGGGAGACTGAGGGGCCCCAGAAGCTTGAGCAATTCCAGGATGCGGTTCCGGTGCTGGCGGTTCTGCTCTTCGTCCAGCAGCTGCACGAGGGAACGGGCGCCGGGCTCCCCGGCGAGCTGCAGGAACGGCAGCAGGCGGTCCTTCAAGATCTTCTGCCCCTCCCGGAAATAGGCCGTCAGGGACCGTTGGATCAGCGCCCGGGAGGACAGGATCCGCGCGGTGTACTCCGCGCCCCTGGCCCGGGCGGTCCGTTCCAGCCAGGCGAGGTGGGCGTGCACGCTCTCCAGCTCGCCCTGGGCCCCCTCGATGCCCAGCAGCTGTGCCGTGATCTCGATGGCCGCGTCCCGCAGCTCGACGCGCTCCTCCTTCACCAGGAGACGCCCCACGCAGTCCAGGAGCAGCGGCAACGTGCCATAGGGGACCAGGCTCAGGTCCTCCTGGTCGATGAGGGCCTTGACGGCCTCCAGGGCCCAGCGACGATCATCGGGCAGCGAGGAGTCCAGGCCCGCCCGGATCTGCTCCACGGTGCGGATGAAAAGGTCCAGGAACCCCGCCGCCAGGAGTTCCCGGAACACCGGTTCGATCTCGGCAGGGCTGAGGCTTCGGATCCGGCCGCTCGCGACCAGTTCACCAAGCCGTTCCTCCTGGGAAGCGATCGCCTCGGACGCGGGGACGGCTTCGGCCTCCGTCTGCCGCAACTTCAGTTCCGGGTAGTTTTCCCCGGCCAGCGTCTCGGAGTGCAGTCGTCTCTGGGCTTCGGGCTTCGTATCGTGGCCGTTTTTTTCTTTGTGCCCTGTAAGGGACGATAGCCATGAATTCTTCAAATCCTGGGAATTGGACATGGGGAGACCTGGCAAGGGAAGGGGATGAGAAGTATGCCGCATATTCCGGCGGCCTGCACGAACCCCGTAGACTTGTCGGGTATGGACAAACTCAAGCTGCGCCCGTGGATCCTGTTCGACTGGGGGGACACGCTCATGAGGACCCTGGACTTCCCGGGCCCCATGTGCACCTGGCCCCGCCTGGAGCCCCTGCCCGGGGCCGAAGAGACACTCCGAACCCTGTCGGGGCGGGCGGGCATCGCCTTGGCCACCAACGCCGCGGACTCCCTGGAGCCCGAGATCCGCCGGGCCCTGGCCATGGGGGGGCTGGCCCAGCATGTGGAGCGCATCTTCTGCTTCCGCTCCGTGGGCCACAAGAAGTCCTCGCCGCCCTTCTTCGCCCATGTCATGGAGCAGCTCGGGCTTCCCGCCGACCACCTGGTGATGGTGGGTGACGATTTCGAACAGGATGTGACGGCGGCGAATGCCGTGGGCATCAAAGCGGTGTGGTTCAACGAGAAGAGCCACGCGACGCGTGAAAGCTCAGAACACATCACCATCCACCACCTCCGGGAACTCCCCGCCCGGCTTGCTGCCTGGGGATTCGTGAACGACGGGAACCCCTGATGCAATCCACCCCCAAGTCCCTCCGCCTCCACATCGGCCTCTTCGGCAGGCGCAACGTGGGCAAGTCGTCCCTGCTGAACGCCATCACGCGCCAGCAGGTCTCCATCGTCTCGGCCTACGCGGGCACCACCACGGACCCCGTGGAAAAGCCCATGGAGCTGCTGCCCCTCGGCCCCGTGCAGTTCGTGGACACGGCGGGTGTGGATGACGAAGGGGCCCTGGGTGAGATGCGCATTGCCCGAACCCGGGCCGTGCTGGACCGCGTGGACCTGGGCGTCATCGTCACGGAAGCGGGGGCCTGGGGGGACTTCGAGCAAGCGCTCCTGTCCGAGCTGAAGCACCGCAAGGCGCCGGTGCTGGTGGTGTTCAACAAGACGGACCTGCAGACGCCTTCCGCCGCCGAGCGGAGCCGCGTGGAGGGCATGGGCGCCCTGGCGGTGGCGGCGTCTTCCCTGACAGGCATGGGGCTGGCCGATGTGCGCGAAGGATTGCTGAAGCTGGCCCCCACCGACTTCTTCGAGAACCGGCGGCTGGTGGCGGACCTTGTGCCTCCGGGCGAGGTGGCCCTCCTGGTGGTGCCCATCGACAAGGAGGCACCCAAGGGCCGGCTGATCCTGCCCCAGGTCATGACCATCCGCGACTTGCTGGATGCCGAGTCCATGGCCCTGGTGGTGCAGGAGCGGGAGCTGCGGAATGCCCTGGAGCGCCTGAAGACGCCTCCGGCCCTGGTGGTGACGGACTCCCAAGCCTTCCTGAAGGTGGCGGCGGACGTGCCGAAGTCCATCCCCATGACCTCCTTCTCCATCCTCATGGCCCGCTTCCAGGGCAACCTCGCCGAGCAGGTGCGGGGCACCCTGGGCATCGAGAAGCTCAAGGGTGGCGACACCGTGCTCATCGCTGAGACCTGCAGCCACCACCCGGTGGGCGAGGACATCGGCCGGGTGAAGATCCCCCGCTGGCTCACCCAGTACGTGGGCGCCAAGGTGGAGTTCGCCAACGTGCAGGGCCGGGACTTCCCCCAGGACCTGAGCCCCTACAAGCTGGTGGTGCACTGCGGCAACTGCACGGGCAACCGCAAGGAGATGGTGAGCCGCCTGCACCGCTGCAAGGAGGCCGGCGTGCCCATGACCAACTATGGGCTCACCATCGCCTACTCCCTGGGGATCTTCGAGCGGGCCCTGGCCCCCTTCCCCGATGCGCTGGAGGCCTTCCACGCCTGCAAGCGGACTTGAATGGCCACGCCGCTTCGGACCCACCTGGGCGGCCTTGGACTCGACCCGGGTATCGTCAAGGACATCGAGGCCTGCTTTCACCCGCGTCCCATCCGGCGCAGGAGCGTCTTCCTCCGCGCGGGGGAGGTGGATGCGCGGCTGGGCTTCGTGGTCTCGGGCCTCTTCACCATGGAGGTGGTGCATGCGGATGGTCGGCTGTTCGTGAAGGATTTCCTGGGGGAGGGCTCGTTCCTGCTGGGGGCCTTCCAGCCGGACCAGGAGAGCCTGGTCACCTTCCGGGCCCTTCGCGATGCCCAGGTGATGGAGGCCCGCTACACCGACATCATGGCCCTGCAGGCGAAGCACCCGACCTTCGGGGCCCTGGCCCGCCGGAGCATGGAGAAGCGGTACGAAGCCCTCTGCACACGCCTGGAACGACTGGCCGGAGAGGACGCCGCCGCGCGCTACCGTGCGTTCCGAACCGAGTTCCAGACACTGGAGAAGGACATCCCGCTCCATCTCGTCGCCGCCTATCTGAACATCACGCCCACGCAGCTGAGCCGGTTGCGGAAGCGGCGCTCACTTTGAGCGGATGCCATAGCGCTTCATGATCTTCTGGTAAGTGCCGTCGGCTTTGATCCGCGCTAGCCCCCGGTCGAAGGCGTCGATGAGCTCCTGGCCGCGGGGGTTGCTCCGGCCGGAGGTCAGGTACAGGGGGTTGACCGAAAGGCTCTTCTCCACGAACTGGACCCTGCCCAGCAGGGTGGCATCGTCGGCCGCCAGCACGGCCTGCGCGACGATGACATCCTCGAGGGTGAGGTCGATCCGCTTCGCCAGCAGCTTGTGGATGTTCTCCATGAGGCCGGTCACGTCCTCACGGACGAACAGGGTGGAGCTGATGAAGGCTTCTTCATAGCCATATCCGCGGATGACCCCGATCCTCTTGCCCTTCAGGCTTTCCAGCCCCGTGAATTCGAACGGATCACCTCTCCGCTTGATGAACTTGATCTCATTGGACGCAAAGGGCTGGCTGAAGATCAGGTATTCCTTCCGCTTTCCCGTCATCCAGGTGTTGAGCAGGACATCGTAGCGGCCTTCCCTCACCCCGTTCTCGGCCCGCGCCCAGGGCACCACGGCCAGTTCAACCTTGTAGCCTTGGGTGGCATAGGCCGCGCGGACGAGCTCCACCGTCAAGCCCAGCTTGGGGTGGGCGGGATCGAGAAAGGGCGGCCACGGATCCGCAGCGGCGACAAGGGTCTGTTCCTGGGCGATGAGCTGCAGGCAGAAAAGCAGGCAACATCCCAACTTTGCAACAGATCGAAGCATAAGGACTCACGCGGGGCACCGCTGCAATAGCAGTGGTCGCCTCATTGGATGCTGACCACACCCATTTATCAGAAACCGGAAAGCCGGCCCGTCGGGGGTGGTGGAATGCGCTGGACTCCTCAACCTGGGTTGATGATCCGGCATGCCGAGGAGATCACGCTATCCCCCCTGCAGGGAAAGGAGTCCCCGTGACCGCTGAGGATCAAGCTCGTGAAATGACCTGGATGGCCCGCCTGGCCAAGGTCCACTTCCACCACACGAAGGAGAAGGTCGAGCTGCTGCGCGCCTTGAAGGCGCGCTTCGGCTGCGAAGTCTCGGAGATCGTCGCTCAGACGGCCTCGGAACGGGCCTTCCAGGAGTGGAGAGCCCATGGAGAGTCCGGTGCGAGCCGCACCGCCCAGGATCTCGTTCGCCTCCTGTGGGAACCCCTTCGGGCCCTGGGCTTCGTCTTCGAGGTGGAATCAGCCCCCGGCGAACTCAGGCTCCGCTGCACGCGCTGTCCGATCGCGGACATGGCCCACAGCCTGGGCGACACAGAATGGCTCTACCACCTGGCCTGTGGCATCGACCGTGCCATCGCGGAGGGCTTCAACCCCGCCCTGGGCCTGCGGCGCACCCGCACCCTGATGGAAGGTCACGACTGCTGCGACCATGTCTACTTCATGAGGAGAACGGCATCGATGCTGCCAGAATGAAGGCTGGCGCAATCGAGGAGCCGCATGAACCGAGACGAGATCCTGCAGTGGCTCCGGGAGACGGACGAGACGAAGCTGGAGGCCCTGTGGGCCCGAGCGGACGAGATCCGCCGGCGCGCCGTGGGCGACGAAGTCCACCTGCGAGGTCTGGTCGAAGTCTCCAACCACTGCGTGCGATCCTGCGCCTACTGCGGAATTGCCGCCTGTGCCCCCAGGGTGCAGCGCTACCGCATGTCCGCCGATGAGATCCTGGACTGCGCGGAGCGCGCCAAGGCGTTCGGTTTCGGCACCGTGGTCATGCAGGCGGGCGAGGATCCAGGCCTTGGCGGCGAGTGGATGGCGGACGTCATCCGCAGGATCAAGGACCGGACAGGGCTGGCCATCACGCTCTCCCTGGGCGAACGCAGCGAAGCGGACCTCCGGTCCTGGCGCGAAGCCGGGGCGGACCGATACCTGCTGCGCTTCGAGACCACGGACCCCGAGCTCTACCGGCTCATCCACCCGAGCCTTCCCGGAACGGTCTCGGACCGCATCGAGCAGCTCCTGCGGATGCGGGACATGGGCTTCGAGATCGGCACCGGCGTCATGGTGGGAATCCCAGGCCAGACCTGGGAGACCCTGGCGGACGATGTCTGGACCTTCCGCGACTACGACATGGACATGATCGGCATCGGCCCCTACATCCCCAGCGCCGGCACGCCCCTGGACGGTCCCCTGGGTCGGGAGCTGGCGACCAAGGCCGGCATGCACCAGACCCCCAGCGATCCCCTCACCGCCCTCAAGGTCGTGGCCCTCACGCGCCTGGTCTGCCCCGAGACCAACATCCCCAGCACCACGGCCCTGGCGACCCTCGATCCTTCCTCCGGTCGAGCCAACGGCCTGCTGCGGGGTGCGAACGTCGTCATGCCCAACCTGACCCCGCCGGAATACCGGGTGCTCTACCAGATCTACCCCGGCAAGGCCGGCTTGCACGAGACGGCGGACATCACCCGCGCGAAGATCGAGGCTCAGATCCTCTCCCTCGGCCGGACCGTGGGGCGAGGCCCGGGAACCAGCCCACGGGTGCGGCAGCGATCCACCGGGCAAGAATCGGGGGTTCATGTTCCAGGAAAAGAGCTATCCTAGTTCCATTCCAGCCCTGGACCCGGAAAGGAGACTCC
>CAYZND010000141.1:0-8543 GCA_964479495.1 uncultured Mesoterricola sp. | reverse complement strand
TCATGGGACCCTGCGCCGGCGGTGCCGTCTACAGCCCGGCCCTCACCGACTTCATCTTCATGGTGAAGAAGACCAGCCACATGTTCATCACCGGTCCCGATGTGGTGAAGACCGTGACCCACGAGGACGTCTCCATGGACGACCTCGGTGGCGCCACCGTCCACGCCACCAAGAGCGGCGTGGCGCACTTCGCCTGCGAGGACGAGCAGGACTGCATCGAGACCATCCGCGCCATGATGACCTACCTGCCCTCCAACAACATGGAGGACGCACCCTACCAGGACACCGGCGACGACCCGAACCGCCGCGACGCGAAGCTGGACGACATCATTCCGAGCGATCCCCGCAAGGCCTATGACATGCACGACGTCATCCACTCGGTCGTGGACAACGGCGAGTTCCTGGAAGTGCATTCCGGCTACGCGGGCAACATCCTGGTGGGCTTCGCTCGCCTGGGCGGCCACGCCGTGGGCATCGTGGCGAACCAGCCGCTGGTGCTGGCGGGCGTGCTGGACATCAACGCTTCCGTAAAGGGCGCACGCTTCGTCCGCTTCTGCGACGCCTTCAACATCCCCATCATCACCTTCGAGGACGTCCCCGGATTCATGCCCGGCGTGGACCAGGAGCACGGCGGCATCATCAACCACGGCGCCAAGCTGCTCTACGCCTTCTGCGAGGCCACCGTGCCCAAGCTCACGGTCATCACCCGCAAGGCCTACGGCGGAGCCTACGACGTGATGAGCTCCAAGCACATCCGCGGTGACTACAACGTGGCCTGGCCCACGGCCGAGATCGCCGTCATGGGTCCCGACGGTGCCGTGAACATCATCTTCCGCAAGGAGATCCAGGAGGCGGAGGACAAGGCCGCCAAGCGCTCCGAGCTGACGCAGATGTACACCGACAAGTTCGCCAACCCCTTCGTGGCCGCTTCCTGGGGCTACCTGGACGATGTGATCGACCCTGCCGACACCCGCCCGCGCCTCATCGAAGCCCTGAAGGTCGTCCAGAACAAGCGCGACTCCAACCCGCCGCGCAAGCACAGCACCATGCCGCTGTAAGGGAGGGAAGCGATGTCCGGAAAGACCAACGTCACCGAGTTCACGCCCCTGCTGAAGGAGGCGTACAGCCATCTGGCCCTGGGCCGCGTCAACGACCACACGGCCTACCTCATGAACTTCCAGGGGTCGTACCCCATGCACAGCCACACCCGGGACGAGCTCTACTTCGTCCTGGAGGGTGAGATCACCATCCGCTTCAAGAATTCCCCGCCTGAGACACTGCACAAGGGCGAGTGCCTCTCGGTCCTGGCCTACGTCAGCCACAGCTCCGAATCGAAAGACGGGGCCTTGGTGCTGATGATCAAGCCCACGGACATGTTCCCCAAGCCCGCGGAAGTGGAGTAGGGAGCCATGACGACCAAACCCGTAATGATCTGTGAAACCCTCCTGCGGGATGCGCACCAGAGCCTTCTGGCCACGCGCATGCGCACGGAGGACATGCTGCCCTTCTGCGAGATGCTGGACTCGATCGGCTACTGGTCCCTCGAAGTCTGGGGCGGCGCCACGTTCGACACCGCCATGCGCTTCCTGGGCGAGGACCCCTGGATCCGCCTCCGTGAACTCCGCAAGGCCATGCCCAAGACCAGGCTCCAGATGCTGCTCCGGGGCCAGAACGTGGTGGGCTACAAGCACTATCCCGACGACATCGTCGAGAAGTTCGTGGTGCTGGCCAAGCAGAACGGCATCGATGTCTTCCGCGTCTTCGACGCGCTCAACGATCTCCGCAACATGGAATATGCCATGAAGATCGTGAAGCGCGAGGGCGGCCACGCCCAAGGCACCATCTCCTACACCATCAGCCCCGTCCATACGACGGAGGCCTTCGTGCAGATGGGTTCCGACCTGAAGAACATCGGCGCCGACTCCATCGCCATCAAGGACATGGCCGGCCTCATCACGCCCTACGTCGCCTATGATCTCGTCAAGGCGCTGAAGGAACGGGTGGGCCTGCCCGTGCAGCTGCACACCCACTACACCTCCGGCTTCGGCACGGCAGCCCTCATCAAGGCCATCGAGGCGGGCGTGGACGTGGTGGACTGCGCCATCTCCGCCATGGCCATGAGCACCTCCCAGCCCCCCACCGAGACCCTCGTCGCCGCCCTGAAGGGCACCGAGCGGGACAGCGGCCTGGACCTCTCCAAGCTCGCGGACATCGCCCGCAAGATGACCGAGGTCCGCAAGAAGTACTCGAGCTTCGAGGCCGGCATCGCACCCGTGGACGTGAACGTGCTGCAGTTCCAGGTCCCCGGCGGCATGCTCAGCAACATGGTGAGTCAGCTCCGCCAGCAGGGCGCCATGGACAAGTACTACGATGTGCTGGATGAGATTCCCCGCGTCCGCAAGGACATGGGCTATCCGCCCCTGGTGACGCCCTCCAGCCAGATCGTGGGCACCCAGGCCACGCTGAACGTGGTGCTCGGCGAGCGCTACAAGATCATCCCCGAGGAGGTGAAGCAGTACTTCCGCGGCTACTACGGCAAGCCCCCGGCGCCCATGGATCCAGAGATCCAGAAGAAGGCCATCGGCGACGAGACGCCCATCACCTGCCGTCCCGCCGACATGCTGGAACCCGGCTTCGAAGCCGCCAAGAAGGAGATCGGGGATCTGGCGAAGTGCGACGAGGACGTGGTCTCCTACGCCCTGTTCCCCCAGATCGCGAAGCCCTTCTTCGAGCGTCGCGAGAAGGGCCTGGGCGGCAAGGAGGAAGTGGCCGCCGCCATCGCCGTGGCGCTCTTCCAGCAGGCCGACCAGAAATCCGCGAAGCCTGCGGTTGCTGCGGGTCCCGTCAGCACGGGATCGCCCTGGAAGATGTCCGGGCGCGCATCCGCCCAGAGGGGGTGGTGACATGACCGTCAACAAGTTCACACTGATGCTCGAAGGCCAGCCGTACGAGATCGAGCGGCGCGGTGACCTCATGGTGGTGAACGGCGTGGAGTTCCCCTACGCCGTCAAGGAGAGCGCGATCACCGTGAGCGGCACACCCAAGGCCGTGAAGCTGCTCTCGCCCACCTCCGCCGAAGTGGATGGCATCGGGTTCGCCATCGAGGCGAAGGGCCTCGAAGAGCCCAAGGCCGCCAAGAGCCGCAAGGCCGCCAGCGCTGGGGCGGCGGAAGAGGCCGGTGCCGTCACCGCCATCATGCCGGGTCTCATCATCAAGATCCTCAAGAACGAAGGGGATCATGTGGAGGCTGGCGAGACGGTGATGATCCTCGAGGCGATGAAGATGCAGAATGACCTCACCGCCAAGACCACCGGTACCATCCGCCAGATGAACGTCAAGCAGGGCGAGAACGTGGAGATGCGTCAGGTGCTCTGCGTCATCGAATGACCGGAACGCTCTGATCCGAGTCCTCCCCGTGATCGAGCGGAGAGCCCCGAGAAATCGGGGCTCTCGTCGTTTCCCTTGCGCACCTTTCCCCTCTCTGGTTCTAATGGACCTCGACAACTGAATACCGTGCTGGGGGAGCCCGAATGGGCTGAGAGGAGCGAGGACGCTTCAACCCTTTGAACCTGATGTGGTTAGTACCACCGGAGGGAAGCGTAATGATCCAGGAACGCACGTTCCGCATTCTCCGGCCTGTTCAACCAGGCCGTTTCTTTTGCCTCTATGAAGGCGAGCACCGATGAGCGGGGCGCTTTGCATCGGCGGACGGGCGCTCAGGAGCCGGTTCTTCCTCGGCACGGGGAAGTTCGCGAGCCCGGCGCTCATGGAGGCAGCCATCCTGGCCTCGGGAGCCGAGGTCGTGACCCTCGCGCTTCGCCGCGTCGACCTGTCAGCTCGAGGCGCCTCGATCCTGGACCGCATCCCCAAGGCCTGTGTGCTGATGCCGAATACCAGTGGGGCCCGGACGGCCGACGAGGCCGTCCGCATCGCACGCCTCTCGCAGGCGGCGGGCTGCGGGGACTGGATCAAGATCGAGATCATCCCCGAGCAGAAGTATCTGATGCCCGACAACGAAGCCACCGTCGCGGCGACCCGGATCCTCGCCCAGGAGGGCTTCGTGGTGCTGCCCTACATGACGCCGGACCTGGTGATGGCCCAGCGGATGCAGGATGCAGGTGCGGCTGCGGTCATGCCGCTGGGCGCGCCCATCGGCTCCAACCGGGGGCTCCAGACCCGCGAGCTGGTGCGCCTCATGGTGGAGGAGTTGCAGGTCCCCGTGATCGTGGATGCCGGCCTCGGACGGCCCTCCGAGGCGGCCGAAGCCATGGAGCTGGGCGCGGCGGCCGTGCTGGTGGACACGGCGGTGGCGACCGCGGGGGATCCTGTGGTCATGGCCGCCGCGTTCGGAAAGGCGGTCCAGGCCGGTCGCGAGGCCTGGGAGGCCGGGCTGGGCCGTGTCCTCACGGCCGCGGAGGCCTCGTCGCCCTTGACCGGATTCCTGGCGGACTGAGGCGGACCATGACCATCCCAATGGAACTGGAGCGCCTGGCCTCCGGAAGCCTCGACGAATACCTGGAGAACCAGGACCCCGGACCCGTGCAGGCGTGTCTTCGGCGAAACCTTCAGAAGCTGGAGGACCTGGCCCTGCTTCTCTCTCCTGGAGCCCAGTCCGTGCTGGAGGACATGGCTCGCCAAGCCCGATCCCTCACTCGGCGCCAGTTCGGACAGACCGTGCAGTTCTACGCCCCGCTCTACATCTCAGACCACTGCGTGAACGCATGCACCTATTGCGGCTTCCGTGCAGGCCGCGGACACCGGCGGAGGCGCCTGGAGGTGGCCGACCTCCATCGGGAAGGGGCCTGGCTGGCGAGGGAAGGCTTCCGGAACATCCTGCTGGTGGCGGGGGAATCCCGCGAGCACTGCTCACTCGAATACCTGGAGCAGGCTGTCAAGGTAGTGAGGGAGCACGTCCCTCTGGTCGGCATCGAGATCTACCCGCTGAAGGTTGCGGAGTACGCACGACTGCACCAGGCTGGCGCGGAATACCTGACGCTGTATCAGGAGACCTATGACCAAAGGATCTACCGGGAAGTGCATCCCCGGGGACCCAAAGCGGACTTCAATCATCGGCTCGAGGCCCCGGCGCGGGGGTGCGGCGCTGGCATGAGCGCGGTGAACCTCGGCGTGCTGCTGGGTCTCGCCCCCTGGCGGCGCGATGTGCTCAGCCTGGCGGCCCACGGTCGCTGGCTGGAGCGGCAGCAGCCTGGAGCACGGGTGGGATTCTCGCTGCCACGACTGAGGCATGCGGCTGGGATGACCTCTCCTGGCTTCTTCGTCCCGGACCGATCCTACGCTCAAGCCTTGTTCGCCCTGCGGCTCTGGATGCCTGGCGCAGAGCTCTCGCTCTCTACGCGGGAGACAGGGATCATGCGGGACGGGCTGATCCCCCTCGTGGTGACCAAACTCTCCGCCGGATCGTGCACGTCCGTGGGCGGCTATGGAGAACCCCGGAGCAGCGACCCCCAGTTCGAGATCTCGGATGATCGCGACCTGGCCACCATGTGCGCCGTCGTAAGGGAGAAAGGCCTGAACCCCGTGCTGATGGACTGGGTGCCGCTGCGGGGAGGGTCCGCCCATGCGTGAGCTGGAGCATCTCATCGACATCAACACCAACCGTGCCTGCGAAGGGCTGCGAATCCTGGAGGATGGCCTGCGCTACCGGCCGGATGTCGTCATCTGGATGGAACCCGTGAAGGGGTGGCGCTCCACCTTGCGCAGGCTCTGCTCGGAAGCGCTCAAGGGTCGACTCACCTGCCGAGAGGCCCTGGAAGACCCTGGTCCGAAGGCCACGATCCAGCAGCTCGGGCATAGCGACGGGACGCAGCGCGATCCTTTCCGCGTGAATGCGGGTCGCGTCCAGGAGGCGCTCAGGGCCCTGGAGGAATACTACAAGCTGCTGTGCCCGACCTTCGTGACCACCCTCGAGGCCATGCGCTTCCAGACCTACGAGCTGGAGAAGGCCTGGCTCACGGGAAGCAGGGGCGTCCAGCGCCGCGCCCGACTGGCCACCGACCTCTATGGCATCACGGCCTCGGCCTTCGCCCGAGGGCGGGACAACCTGACCGTGGCTGGAGCCATGCTGGAGGCTGGCATCCGGATCCTCCAGTACCGGGAGAAGGATCTCAGCGGTCGGGAGATGGCCCGGGAATGCCAGGAACTCCGGCACATGACAGCGGAGGCCGGGGCGCTCCTCATCGTGAACGACCATGTGGACCTGGCCATCGCCGTCGACGCGGACGGCGTGCACATCGGCCAGGATGACATGCCGCCTTCCATGGTCAGGGAGCTCATCGGGCCCGACCGGCTCCTGGGCATCTCCACCCACAGCCCGGAGCAGGCGGCAGCAGCCATGAGCGCCGGTGCCGACTACCTCGGTATCGGCCCCTTGTACCGCACCTCCACCAAGAAGGATGTCTGTGATCCCGTGGGCCTCGCATACCTCGACCACGCGGTCCGGAACGTCCCCATTCCCTTCGTCGCCATCGGCGGCATCAAGCGGCATAACCTGGCCTCCGTGCAGGCCCGCGGCGCGACCCTTTTCGCGCTGGTCACCGAGCTCACCGAAGCCGAGGACATCGGCGCACGGATCCGGGAGATCCGCTCCATCCTCCACAGGAGTCCGCATCATGTTCCAGACACAGCGTGCAGCAGCCCGTTCCGGTAGCACCACCCGCTTCATGGAGCAGGCTGTCCGGCGGGAAGGCGTCTCCCTGGAGGTCCTGCGCACCGGCCTCGCCGAAGGCGCGATCGCCCTTCCCGCCAACCGCAACCATGCCTGCCTTGAGGGCCGGGCCGTGGGCCGGGGCCTGACCACGAAGATCAACGTGAACCTGGGCGTCAGCCGTGACTGCGCCTGCTTGGACGTGGAGTGGGCCAAGGCGGACCTGTCGGTCCGCATGGGCGCCGACGCCATCATGGATCTGAGCTCCCACGGCAAGACGGCACCCTTCCGCAAGCGGCTCATCCAGGAGCTTCCACTTCCCATCGGCACCGTACCCGTCTACGACATCCTGGGGTTCACGGAGCTGCCGCTGGAGAAGCTGACGGCGGAGCACTTCCTGGCGGTGCTGGAACGTCATGCGGAGGATGGTGTGGACTTCGTCACCCTCCACGTGGGCGCCAACCGCCGCATGCTGGAGCGCCTGAAGAAGCACCCGCGCACCACCCAGGTGGTGTCCCGAGGCGGATCCTTGATGATGGCCTGGATGCAGGCCACGGGCCGGGAGAATCCCTACCACGAGCACTTCGACCGCGTGCTGGACATCTGCGCCGCCTTTGATGTGACCCTCAGCCTGGGGGATGCCATGCGTCCCGGCAGCACGGCCGACGCCACCGACGGCTGCCAGATCGCCGAGCTCATCGAACTGGGGGACCTGACCAAGGAAGCCTGGAAGCGCGAGGTCCAGGTGATCATCGAGGGCCCCGGGCATATGGCCCTGAACGAGATCCAGGCCAACGTCCTGCTGGAGAAGAAGCTCTGCCACGGCGCTCCCTTCTACGTGCTGGGGCCCCTGGTCACGGATGTCGCCCCGGGCTACGACCACATCACGGCCGCCATCGGCGGAGCCGTGGCCGGAGCCGCGGGCGCGGACTTCCTCTGCTACGTGACCCCTGCGGAGCACCTGTGCCTTCCGGACATTGGGGACGTGCGGGAGGGCCTCGTGGCAAGCCGCATCGCGGCCCATGCCGCGGACCTGGCCAAGGGTATCCCGGGCGCCCGCAACTGGGATGACGCGATGAGCCGCGCCCGCCAGACCCTCGACTGGGAGGCCATGTTCAGTCTGGCCCTGGACCCCGAGAAGCCCCGCAGCTACCGCGAGCGTTCCCGGCCGACGGAAGAGGACACCTGCACCATGTGCGGGGACCTCTGCGCCATGCGCACCATGAACCGCGTGCTGGATGCCGAGCCCGTAGCCGGATAGGCGAGCCTCCAGGCTAGAATGCACGGATGGCTGATCCGGAGATCCCCCCTTCCCTGTTGACACGCTTCTGGCGGAGCCCCGCTCTCTCCTGGGGATTCGTTTGCCTGGGGCTGGGCCTGTTCCAGGCCGCACGCATTCCGCCCTTCATCGACCAGGTGACGCGATTCAGCCAGGTGCCGAACGCCGCGTCGCTGGCGCCCATGGGTCTCCTGCTCCTCTTTTCCGCACTGCCCATCCTTGGACTCTGGAGGCTTTCCGGAACCCTGGGCGTGGTCCGGTACCTGGCCTTTCTTTTCCCCTTCGTCCCCATCGCCACCGTCGCGTTCTACCTGGTCCTTTCGGTGGTCCGCCGGTTCCGTCGCTGAACCATCCCCAGGAGACCGCTTGAAGCCGCTCGCCATCATCGCCCTCGACGGTCCCTCCGGGGTCGGCAAGTCCACCACCGCCAAGCAGGTCGCAACCCGGCTGGGGTGGAGCTATCTCGACACAGGCGCCATGTATCGCGCTGCCGCGCTCGCCATCCAGCGTTCAGGCGCGGACCTGCAGGACCGCCCCGGCATCGAGGGAGTGCTTCGTTCCCTGAGGATCGACCAGCGCGGGACCCGGACCCTGCTGGGG
>CAYZND010000140.1:0-8678 GCA_964479495.1 uncultured Mesoterricola sp. | reverse complement strand
GCGCATCAACCGGACCCTGGGGGAAGGGCTGGCGGACCTCCTCGCGGGCCAGCTCCTGCAGGCCCGGTACCAGGAGCAGAAGAACCTCCTGGTCCTGGCCGAGCTCAAGCTGGCCCGGGCGCAGATCAACCCGCACTTCCTCTTCAACTCCCTCACCACCATCCAGGCCATCATGCGCAAGGATGTGGACCGCGCCCGCACCCTGCTGAACCACCTGTCCAGCTTCTTCCGCATGAACCTCAAGCGCAGCCCGGAATATTCCACGCTGGAGGAGGAGCTGACCCATGTGCGCTCCTACCTGGAGATCGAGAAGGCGCGCTTCGAGGAGCAGCTCACCGTGGAGATCGACGTGGATCCGGAGCTGCTGTCCGTGAAGCTGCCCACCTTCACCCTGCAGCCCCTTCTGGAGAATGCCATCAAGCACGGGGTCGCCGACAAGCTCGAACCGGGCGTCGCGCGGATCCGGGCCTACTGGGAGGACGGAGAAGCCCGCATCGACGTGGAAGACGATGCCGGAACGTACCTGGAGAAGAAGGACCAATCCCCCTCGGGGCTGGGCCTGAGCATCGTGGACAAGCGCATCCAGAACATGCTCCGCACCGGCTCGGGACTCACCATCGACTGCGTGCCCAACGAGCTGACGCGCGTCTCCATCCGCGTGCCCCACGAGAGGATCGCCGCATGATCCGGGCACTCATCATCGATGACGAGCTGCATGTCCGAGAGGAGCTGCAGGAGCTTCTGGCGGAATCCGGTGAATACACCATCGTCGGCACGTGCGCGAATGCCCTCCAGGGCCTTCGCGCCGTGAAGAGCACCCACCCCGACGTCCTCTTCCTGGACATCCACATGCCCAAGGTCGATGGTTTCCAGTTCCTCGGCATGATCGACGCGGAGCACATGCCCTTCGTGGTCTTCGTGACCGCCCACGAGGAATTCGCCCTCCAGGCCTTCGAGGAGAAGGCCCTGGACTACCTCCTGAAGCCCGTCTCGACCGAACGCCTGGCCCGGACCACAGAAAAGCTCAAGCGCTTCCTCCAGGAGGGCGGTCAGCCGACGGCCGGACCCCCCGCCCTGGAGCGCATCCCCTGTGTCATCGGTCATGGTCTCAAGCTCATCGACACCCGTGATGTGGAGTTCGTGCGCTCCAGCGAGACCGGCGTCCATGTCGTCACCGCCAAGGGCGAGTTCCTGACGGAACTGACCCTCACGGTCCTGGAGACCCGGACCGATCAGCTCGCCCGCTGCCACAAGCAGTTCCTGGTCAACCTTCGACAGATCGACGAGATCGTCCGCACGGATCCCTCCACCGTCATCCTGAAGACCCGCTCCGGCAAGACCGTTCCGGTGAGCCGGCGCTTCCTGCCGCAGATGAAGGAGCGGCTGCTGATCCATTGAGAGCTTCGCCCCGGATCCGTCCAGGCTAAGATCGGGCATGCCCTCCCCTTCCCTCGAAACCGCCATTGCGTCCGTCCAGTCGCGGATCCAGGAAGCCACGGGCTTCGAGTCCCGCTGGATGGGCGGCTACGCCAAGACGAAGGTCGCCGTGGACTGGATCTACCCCACGCTCTGCGAGCACCTCGAACCCGGAGCCACCGTGCTGGACCTGGGCTCAGGGGTCGGCCTGCTGGGTCTCCTGCTGGAGGCCCTGGAGCGCGGCCACCGCACCCATGGCATCGAGTGGGACGAGCGGAAGGTCGCCTTCGCCCAGAGGATCCGCTCCGGGACCTCCACCGTCCAGCAAGGCGACATCTTCAAGGCCCCCTGGCCGGAGGCCGACGTGGTGGTGCTGGTGGATGTGCTGCACTACTTCCCGCCCGAGGTTCAACGTGATCTGCTGCGGCGGATCGCAAGCCATCTCAAACCCGAGGGCGTGTTGTACCTTCGGGTGATGAACCGAAACGCCCCAGGACGGGCCCGGCTCACCCGTCTGCTGGAGAAGGCCGCCGTGCTGGTCCGGTGGAACCGGGCCGGAAACGTCCACTGGCGTTCCCTTGAAGAGATCCAGGCGGACCTAATGGCCTGCGGCCTTGAGCCCTCGCTCTGCCTTTCGGGCTCGCACCTGCTGGATGGGAACTGCCTCCTCCGGGCCAGGAAGCCGTAGCCCAGGAGCCGCCGTTCCGTAAACTGGGAGCTGGTCCCCGCCGACCTCCGTCGTTGCGCGCCTTCCCTGGAGACCCCCTTGGCCAAGATCTACTTCCGCTATGCCGCCATGAACGCCGGCAAGAGCACCCAGCTGCTCCAGGTGCGGCACAACTACCACGAGCGCCACCAGCGCACCTTCCTCCTCAAGCCCCACCTGGACAACCGGGAAGGCGAAGACGTCATCGCCCCCCGCATCGGCAGCATCGTTGCCAAGGTGGACGCCCTCGTGTACCCCGCCACGGACGTCAGGGCGCTGGTGGAGAAGGACGTGGCTGCGAACGGCAAGCTGGACTGCGTGCTCATCGACGAGGCCCAGTTCCTGTCGCCGGAGCAGGTGTTGCAGCTCTGCCAGGTGGCGGACTTCCTGGACATCCCTGTCATGTGCTACGGACTGAGGGCGGACTTCCGGGCGCAGCTCTTCCCCGGCTCCGGCGCCCTCATGGCCCTGGCCGACGACATCGAGGAGCTCAAGACCATCTGCTGGTGCGGCCGCAAGGCCACCATCAACGCCCGCATCCTGGACGGCCACGTGCTGCGGGAAGGCCCCCAGGTCCTCATCGGTGGCAACGAGACCTACACCAGCCTCTGCCGCAAGCACTGGCAGCTGGACCAGGCCATGCCGCCCGAAATGGATCGCTGACCGGATCTTGATGCGATCTTGATACCCCCGGACCCGATCCTGACCCCCCCTTGAGGCGGGGGGGCCGAGGCTATACCTGGAGGTGATCCTCATGCTCGGGTTGCGTATCCTGGCGGCCGTCCTGGCTTCAGGGCTGGCCATCTATCTCGTGGTGGCGCTGCTGCTGCCGGAGCGGTTCCAATGAACCCGCTCTTGATCCTCTTCCTCATGATGGGGGGCCTACTGGCCCTTCTGATGCTCCTGTCCCGTCCCCTGGGCGAGTACATGGGCGATGTCCTGGAGCGGGAACCCGTCGCCTGGGCCCGTTTCCTGTCCCCGGTCGAGCGGGGCCTCTACCGCCTCATGGGCATCGACGGGAACCACCGCATGGACTGGAAGCAGTACCTGGGGTCCCTGCTGGCCTTCAACGCCCTGGGCCTGGCCTTCCTGTTCGGGCTCCTCCGCCTGCAGCACCACCTCCCCTTGAACAGCCAGGGCTTCGGGCCCATGAGCCTGCCCCTGGCGTTCAACACGGCGGCCAGCTTCGTCACGAACACGAACTGGCAGGCCTACTCCGGGGAAGCGGCCCTGGGTCACCTGGCCCAGATGCTGGGCCTGACCGTGCAGAACTTCCTCTCCGCCGCCACGGGCCTCTGCGCCATGGCGGCGCTCGCCAGGGGCATCCGGCGGCGGAAGGCCACGAACCTGGGCAGCTTCTGGGTCGATGTCACTCGCATCACCTTGTATGTGCTCCTGCCATTGTCGATCCTGTTCGCCCTGCTCCTGGTGAGCCAGGGCACCGTCCAGACACTGGTCGCTTCCGTGAAGGCCTCTTGGTTGGCCGCTCCCGTGTCCGGGGCCGCCCCGGAGCAGACGTTGGCCCTGGGGCCTGTCGCCTCCCAGATGTCCATCGCCATCCTGGGCACCAACGGCGGTGGCTTTTTCGGCGCCAACTTCGCGCATCCGCTCACGAACCCGACGATGCTGGCAAACCTGGCCTCGATCTTCTGCATCCTCTTCATCCCCGCCGCCTGCTGTTTCACCTTCGGCAAGATGGTTCGGGACCGGCGTCAAGGCTGGGCCCTCTTCGCGGCCATGAGCCTCATTCTCGTGATGGCCACGGCCTTGGCGGGGTGGTCCGAGCGGCAGAACGTCCCGGCCGTGCGCCAGGTCGGTATCGTCCAGACCACAGGCAATCTGGAAGGGAAGGAACTGCGCAACGGCGTGGAGTCCAGCGCGCTCTGGTCCACGGTCACCACCGCCGTCAGCTGTGGCGCCGTGAACGCCCAGCACGACTCCATGAGCCCGTTGGCCGGGATGTCCCAGCTCGTGCTCATGCACATCGGAGAGGTGGCCTTCGGGGGCGTGGGGTCCGGTCTCTACGGGATGCTCATCTTCGTCTTCATCGCCGTGTTCATCTCGGGCCTCATGGTCGGACGCACGCCCGAGTACCTCGGGAAGAAGGTGGAGGCCTTCGAGATGAAGATGGGCGCCCTGGCGGTGCTCACCCCTTCCGTCTTCATCCTCCTGGGCACGGCCCTGGCGGTCCTCCATCCCAAGATCCTCACCTGGGTCTCCAACACCGGCCCCCACGCCTTCAGCCAGGTGCTCTACGCCTGGACCAGCGCCAGCGCCAACAATGGCAGCGCCTATGGCGGCTTCACGGCGGACACCCCCTTCACGAACATCGGCCTGGGACTGGCCATGCTGGGCAGCCGGTTCGCCCCCATCGCCGCCGTGCTGGCCATCGCCGGCTCCCTGGCGGCCAAGAAACGCACGCCTCCCGGGCCCGGCACCCTGCCGACCCACGGTCCTTTCTTCGTCGTCGTCCTGGTGGGCATCGTCCTGCTGGTGGGTGCCCTGACCTTCCTCCCGGCCTTGGCCCTCGGCCCCATCGCCGAATTCTTCGCGAGGATCTGAAACCATGAGCGCCACACATCCGTCCCAGAGCATCTTTCATGGCCCCCTGCTGAAGCGCGCCTTGCTGGATGCCATTCGGAAACTCAATCCCCGCCATCAGCTCCGGAACCCCGTCATGTTCGTGGTCTGGGTCTGCAGCGCCTTCGTGACCCTGCTCTGGATCCACAGCCTGGGCGGGCACGGCGAGGCCCGGCCCGGATTCATCCTCCAGATCGCCCTGTGGCTCTGGTTCACCCTCTTCTTCGCCAACCTGGCTGAGGCCCTGGCGGAGGGCCGGGGCAAGGCGCAGGCCGAGGCCCTGAGGGCCAGCCGCCGCGAGGTGAACGCCAAGCAGATCCGTTCGGCCTCGGAGCGCAACTGGACCTCCATCAACAGCGGCCTGCTGAAGGTCGGCGATCTCGTCCTCGTGGAGGCGGGAGACACCATCCCTCTGGACGGCGAGGTCATCGATGGCATCGCCTCCGTGAACGAAGCGGCCGTCACGGGCGAGAGCGCCCCGGTGATCCGCGAGTCCGGCGGCGACCGCTCGGCCGTCACGGGAGGCACGGAGGTGCTCTCCGACTGGATCGTGGTGCGCATCACCTCCGATCCTGGGAACAGCTTCCTGGACCGCATGATCGCCATGGTGGAGGGCGCCAAGCGCCAGAAGACGCCCAACGAGATCGCCCTGGACATCATCCTGGCGGTCCTCACCCTCATCTTCCTCATGGCGGTGGCGACGCTGCTGCCCTTCAGCCAGTTCGCGGTGAACCTCACGGGCCTGGGCGCGCCCACCACCCTGACGGTGCTCGTCTCCCTCCTGGTGTGCCTCATCCCCACCACCATCGGGGGCCTCCTGTCCGCCATCGGCATCGCCGGCATGGATCGGATGATCCGCGCGAACGTCATCGCCACCTCCGGGCGGGCCGTGGAAGCCGCGGGCGATGTGGACGTGCTGCTCCTGGACAAGACCGGCACCATCACCCTGGGCAACCGGGAGGCCGTGGCCTTCCTGCCCGCGCCGGGCGTGGAGGAACGGACCCTCGCCGAAGCCGCCCAGCTGGCCTCGCTCCCCGACGAGACGCCCGAGGGCCGCAGCGTCGTGGTGCTGGCCAAGACCACGTACGGACTGCGTGAGCGCGAGCTTCACGACCTGCACATGCACTTCGTGCCTTTCACGGCCCAGACCCGCATGAGCGGCGTGGACCTGGAGGGACGCAGCATCCGCAAGGGCGCCACGGAATCGATCGCCGCCTGGATCGAGACCGAGGGCGGCCGTTTCCCGGAGGAGGTCCGCATCGAAGCCGAGCGCATCGCCCGGGATGGCGGAACCCCTCTGGTGGTGGCGGAGAACGGAAAGGCCCTCGGGGTGATCCACCTGAAGGACATCGTCAAGGGCGGCATCCGCGAGCGCTTCGCCGAGCTGCGCCGCATGGGCATCAAGACCGTCATGGTGACCGGCGACAATCCGCTGACCGCGGCCGCCATCGCCGCCGAGGCGGGGGTGGACGACTTCCTCGCCCAGGCCACGCCGGAGCGCAAGCTGCGCCTGATCCGCGACTACCAGGCGGGCGGGCGGCTGGTGGCCATGACCGGCGACGGCACCAACGACGCCCCCGCCCTGGCACAGGCGGACGTGGCCGTGGCCATGAACACGGGCACCCAGGCGGCCAAGGAAGCCGGGAACATGGTGGACCTGGACTCCAACCCCACCAAGCTCATCGAGATCGTGCGCATCGGCAAGCAGATGCTCATGACGCGAGGCTCCCTGACCACCTTCAGCATCGCGAACGATGTGGCCAAGTACTTCGCCATCCTCCCGGCGGCCTTCCTGCTGATCTACCCCCAGCTGAAGGCCCTCGACATCATGCGGCTCCACAGCCCCGAGAGCGCGGTGCTGGCCGCCGTCATCTTCAACGCGCTCATCATCGTCTTCCTCATCCCCTTGGCCTTGAAGGGCGTGAAGTTCAGGACCCTGCCGGCGGTGGAGCTGCTCCGGCGCAACCTCCTGATCTACGGCCTTGGCGGGCTCGTGACGCCCTTCTTCGGCATCAAGGCCATCGACCTCCTCCTCGTCGCTTTCAGGCTGGTGTGACATGCTGCGCCCCCTCCTCGTCTCCTTCGCCTCCCTCACCGTCATCACAGGCCTCGCCTATCCCCTGGCCTTCACCGGCGTGGCCCAGGTCCTCTTCCCACGCCAGGCCCAGGGCAGCCTTCTCGTCAGCCACGGCCAGGTCAAGGGCTCCCTCCTCGTGGCCCAGGCCACGGAAGACCCGCGCTATTTCTGGTCTCGGCCCAGCGCCACGGGGGGCTTCCCGACGAACCCCGGCGCCAGTGGCGGATCCTATCAGGCCCCCTCGAACCCCGCCCTGGCGGAAGCCGTGGCCAAGCGGGCGGAAGCCCTGCGGGCCGCGGATCCCGGCAATACCGCGCCCATCCCCCAGGATCTGCTGACAGCCAGCGCGAGCGGCCTGGACCCCCACGTGTCGCTGGAAGGAGCCCTTTGGCAGGTTCCCCGGGTCGCCAAGGCCCGGAACCAGGACCCCGGTGCCCTCGAGGCCCTGGTGCGCCGGCATGCCGAGGGAGGCACCCTGGTCCCGCCCTACGTGAACGTGCGGGCCCTCAACGGGTCCCTGGATGGTCTGGATGGGAGGTAGGCCCATGATCCTGCCCTGGCTTCTCCCGTGACCCTCGTGGTCGGGACCCTGTGCTCCCGGGAGGCCTGGTACATGCGGAAGTCCCATCTGAAGATGGGCCCACCGGGATCCATCGCCCTGATTCTCTCCGTGGGATGGTTCCCGCTCTTCGCCTGGATCGTGAACAACCTTTGGCCTCACTATTGAACCCGTGCCCTCGTACCAACGCCCCGATCCCGAGATCCTCCTGAAACGCCTGCAGGATGAAGAAGCGCGCTCGCACCGGGCGCGCTTCAAGGTCTTCTTCGGGGCCGCTCCCGGGGTGGGGAAGACCTTCTCCATGCTGCAGGAGGCCCAGCGCCGGAAGCGGGAGGGCGTGGAGGTGGTGGTGGGCCTGGCGGAGACCCACCGGCGCCAGGAGACCCTCGCCCTCCTGGAGGGGCTCGAGATCCTCCCCCGCAAGGCCATGGCCCACCGCGGGGTGGCCATCGAAGAGTTCGACCTGGAGGGCGCCCTCGCCCGGAAGCCCGGCCTCCTCCTGGTGGACGAGCTGGCCCACACGAACGCCCCGGGCGGGCGGCACGCCAAGCGCTGGCAGGACGTCCTGGAGCTGCTGGACGCCGGCATCGACGTCTACTCCACGGTCAACGTGCAGCACCTGGAGAGCTTCAAGGAAGTCGTCGCCCAGATCACCGGCGTGGCCGTGCAGGAGCGCATTCCGGACACGGTGCTGGAGCGCTGCGACGAGCTGGAGCTGGTGGACATCTCCGTCGAGGAGCTCCTTCAGCGCCTGTCCGAGGGCAAGGTCTACGTCCCCGAGCAGGCCCAGCACGCCATCCAGCGCTTCTTCCGGAAGGGCAACCTGCTGGCGCTCCGCGAGCTCGCCCTGCGCCGCACGGCGGAGCTGGTGGACGCCGACATGCGCCGCTACCGGGATGGCCAGGGCATCCAGGACACCTGGGCGGCAGGCCCGCGATTGATGGTGGGCATCACCCCTCGGACCGCCTCGGAGGCACTGATCCGGGAGACCCGGCGCATGGCGGATTCCCTCGGCGCCTCCTGGATGGCGGTCTACGTGGACGCGGGCAAGCGCCTGGGGGAGGAGGAGCGGGAGCGGCTCGAATCCCACCTGCGCCTGGTGGAACGACTGGGAGGCGAGGGCATCGCCCTGCCGGGTCACGCGAGCCTGGCCGAGGACCTGCTGGCCCTGGCCCGCAGCCGGAACATCACCCAGATCCTCATCGGCCGCTCCGATCGCCCGAAATGGGTGGAGCGCCTGCAGGGCAGCCTACTGATGGACCTCTCCGCCCAGGCGGGCTCGATCCACATCCACGTGATTCCCGTGACCATGGCGGAGAGCCCCACCCGGCTGATCCCGC
>CAYZND010000139.1:0-8692 GCA_964479495.1 uncultured Mesoterricola sp. | reverse complement strand
GAGACAGCCATCGAAGGCTGCCCCATCGAGTGCGGCACCCGCATGATGCAGGCGGTCCTTCCCGGCCTCCGGCCGGAAGTCCACCTGATCCCGAAGCTGACGCAATTCGATCCAAAGCTCTTCGCCATTCGTGACATGCCGGAGGACCAGCGGAATAACTGTGCCGCCGAGGCCGCGAAAGTGATCTACTCGAACCTATGATCCGCCCCTTGCCGAGGCTCCCATGAGCGCCGAAGGCCTCCTGCTGATGGCCTGGACGCTCTGGTGCGCCCTGCACAGCCTTCTCATCGCGAACTCCAGCATGGCGTTCCAGAGGAGGCTGCTGGGGCGAGGCTTCCGGTTCCAGCGCGCGGCTTATGTCGCCTTCTCGCTGGTCACCTTGATCCCGCTGATCCAGGTCACGAAGGGGCTGGACCCGGAGCCCGTCCTGGTCTGGACGGGCCTTGGGCGCCTGGTTCCCGCAGTGGGACTCGCCTTGGCCGCGCTGCTGTTCATCGCGGGAGGACGGCACTACAGCGCAGGACAGTTCCTGGGTCTCGCCCAATGGCGCAGCGGCACCAACTCCCGGCTCCTATCCGGAGGCAGCGCCCTCGACACCTCCGGGGTCCTGGGCCTGCTCCGCCATCCCTGGTACACCGCCACCTTTCTCCTGCTCTGGTCCCGGAACCTCACGGCGCTCGAGATACAGGTCAACGGACTGCTTTCCATCTATCTCGTGGTCGGCACGCTCCTGGAGGAACGGAAGCTGGTGCAGGAGTTCGGTGACCGATACCTCGACTACCAGCGGCGCGTCTCCATGTTCGTGCCGTGGAAGTGGCTTCGCGCGCGCATGGCGATGATCAGGAACGCACGATGATTCCTGCGCCGGACACACCTTCGTTTGAAAACCTGCACGCGGAGTACGCCCCCAGGGTGCGTTCCTATCTCCGGAAATTCGTCGATGCAACCGAAGCGGAGGACCTGACCCAGGAAGTCTTCCTGAGCGTCCACCGCAACCTGGCGACCTTCCGAGGACACGCCAAGCTCTCCACCTGGATCTTCCAGATCGCCACCCATGCGGCCCTGGACCGCTTGAGAAGTCCCTCCCATCGATGTCCCCCCTCGGCTCCCACCGGTGCCCTGGAGGACCACCCCGAGCACGCCACCCCGAGCCATGAGTCCCAGTCGCTGCACGCGGAGATGTGCCGCTGCATCCGGAGCCTCGTGGATGAACTGCCCGTGGACTTCCGCACCATCATCCACCTCAGCGAGCTGAAGGAACTGAAGCTCGGCGAGATCGCGCAGATTCTGGACATCACGCCCGGTGCCGCCAAGATCCGCTTGCACCGGGCTCGCCGAACCCTGAAGGAGCGGATGGAAAAGGATTGCCGGATTCTTCTGGATGAGCGGGCGGAACTGCAGTGCGATCGGCGGCAAAGCAAGTCCTGAGGGGCTTCCCGTGGCGTCTACACCGTTCCGCTTTGGGCGCCCCCGCAGTATGATGCGGAGCGCCCACGCGCAGGGGAGTGTCCATGGACCGTGCGGAACGGGAACCATTGAGGAAGATGCTTGAGCGGAACCGGGTGATCCCGGCCATCAAGGACGACGTGGCCATGCGGAAGGCCCTGCACTCCGCCCACGACATCGTCTTCGTGCTCTACGGGGACATTCTCACCCTGGACGATCATGTCAACGCGATCCTCAGGGCCGGGAAGACCCCCTTTGTGCACCTGGACATGATCAACGGCCTGGCCTCGAACCCCGTGGTGCTCGAGTACTTCTACCGGCACTTCAAGCGCAACTGCGGCGTGATCACCACCAAGTCCAACATGGCCAAGAAGGCCCTGGAGATGGGGATCCGGGTGGTCCAGCGCTACTTCATGCTGGATAGTCTCTCCGTGGAAAGCGCCATCGATGGGATCGGCAAGGTGCGTACGGATGCCATCGAGATCATGCCGGGCATCATTCCCCGCGTCATCAGCCAGATCAACCGGCAGACCAACGTGCCCATCATTGCGGGTGGCCTCATCAACACGGCTTCCGACATCGAAAAGATCCTCGCGGGCGGCGCCATCGCCGTGTCGACCAGCAAGGCGGAGCTTTGGCCCTTGAACAACGAGACTCCTGACAAGACAAGCAAGGCTGCGGCTCAATAGTGAAAAACAGATGAAAAAAAGTGCCTTGACTTGGGTAACGAATCCCTACATGCTTCATCCCAAACTGAATATCGAAAAGACTGGCGCGAGACGGGAGAGCCACGAACAGACTCTTCCGGACTTCTACTCATAGATTCATCGGGAGAGACATCCAACGCTCTCCCGTTTTTTTTCGTACGCGGAAGCGCGATCTCTCACGGAGATACGGCACCTACCTGGGGGTATCAGACCGCCGCCTCCGCAGGGATAAAAAAACACACATGCAATCCCTTGTCGTTCTGGACGACAGGGTGAAGATATATGCCAAGCGTCATCCGAGTCATAAAAAACAGCTTTATTTTTTCAACTTGGGCATTCCGCCCAACAACCAAAGGAGAGGTTTTATGGGTAATCAGTTCTTGGGGGAGCTCCTCGGTACGATGACGCTCATCCTTCTCGGTAACGGCGTGGTCGCTAACGTCCTGCTGAACAAGTCCAAGGGCCAGAATTCCGGGTGGATCGTGATCACCACCGGGTGGGCCATGGCCGTTCTCGCCGGCGTGTTCGTCGCCGTCGCCACCGGCAGCGCTCAGGCCGACCTGAACCCCGCCGTGACCATCGCCAAGGTGGTCATGGGCGGCACGACCCCGGGTGATGCCGTGACCCGCATCATGGGCGAGATGGCTGGCGCCTTCCTGGGCTCCGTCCTTGTCTTCCTGACCTACTTCCAGCACTGGGGCGAGACCGAGAACCCCGGTCTCAAGCTGGCCTGCCACTCCACGGGCCCCGCCATCCGCAACCCCTTCTGGAATCTGGTGACTGAAATCATCGCGACCTTCATGCTGATGTTCGTCATCTTCTGCATCTTCGCCAAGATGGGCGCCACCGCTGGCGCTCCCGCTGCTGGCGTCGGTCCCTACCTCGTCGCCATGCTGGTCTGGGGCCTCGGCCTGAGCCTCGGCGGCCCCACGGGTTACGCCCTCAACCCCGCCCGCGACCTGGGCCCCCGCATTGCCCACGCCGTCCTGCCGATCCCCGGCAAGGGCGACAGCGACTGGGGCTACTCCTGGATCCCCGTCATCGGCCCCATCGTCGGCGCCGTGATTGCGGCAGTGGTCGCCAAGTCCCTCGGTCTCTAGTCGAAAAAGGAAGCGCCCGGATTCAAGGTCTGGGCGCTTCCGTGATGCCTGTAAAACGAAACCTCACCAAGTCTACCAACACAACCGTTTCCTTGGAGAAACAACATGGCCAAATACGCAGCCGCAGTCGATCAGGGAACCACCAGCACCCGCTTCATGATCTTCGATCATGCGGGCGCCGTGGTCGGCCTCGCCCAGCAGGAATTCCCCCAGATCTACCCGAAGCCGGGCTGGGTCGAGCACGATCCCATGGCGATCTGGGAAAGCACGGCTTCCGTCATCAGCGGCGCCCTCGCCAAGACCGGCGTGGATCCGAAGGACATCGCCGCCGTGGGCGTCACCAACCAGCGCGAGACCAGCGTCGTGTGGGACAAGGCCACCGGCAAGCCCATCTATAACGCCATCGTCTGGCAGGACACCCGCACCGACAAGATCTGCAACGAACTGGCCAAGGACGGCGGCCAGGACCGCTTCCGCCAGAAGGTCGGCCTTCCGCTGGCCACCTACTTCTCCGGCCCCAAGATCATGTGGATCCTCGACAACGTCGAAGGCGCCCGCGCCCGCGCCGAGAAGGGCGAGCTGCTCTTCGGCAACATGGACACCTGGGTGATCTGGAACCTCACCGGCGGCGTCAACGGCGGCGTGCATGTCACCGACGTCTCCAATGCCAGCCGCACCATGCTGATGAACCTCGAGACCCTGGACTGGGATCCCGAGATCCTCAAGATCATGGGCATTCCCCGCGCCATGCTGCCGGCCATCAAGGCCTCCTCCGAGGTCTATGGCAAGGCGACCGGCTCCCTCGCGGGCGTGCCCGTGGCGGGCGACCTGGGCGACCAGCAGGCGGCCCTCTTCGGCCAGACCTGCTTCTCCGCCGGCGAAGCCAAGAACACCTATGGCACCGGCTGCTTCATGCTGCTCAACACCGGCACCAAGCCCGTGCAGTCCAAGAACGGCCTGCTGACGACCCTGGGCTACAAGATCGGCGCTGAGCCGGCCGTGTACTGCCTGGAAGGCTCCATCGCCATCACCGGCGCCCTGGTCCAGTGGCTGCGCGACAACCTCGGCATGATCCAGAACTCCGCCGATGTGGAAGCGCTGGCGAACACGGTTGAGGACAACGGCGGCGCCTACTTCGTGCCGGCCTTCTCCGGCCTGTATGCCCCCTACTGGAAGAGCGACGCCCGCGGCGTCATCGCCGGGCTGACCCGCTACGTCAACAAGGGCCACATCGCCCGCGCCGTCCTGGAAGCCACGGCCTACCAGACCCGCGAAGTGCTCGACGCCATGAACGCCGACTCCGGCGTGGACCTCACGGCCCTCAAGGTGGACGGCGGCATGGTGTTCAACAACACCCTGATGCAGTTCCAGGCCGACATCCTCGGCGTGCCCGTCATCCGCCCGAAGGTCGCCGAGACCACCGCTCTGGGCGCCGCCTACGCGGCCGGCCTGGCCGTGGGCTTCTGGTCCAAGGTGGAAGACCTGCGCGTCAACTGGGGCAAGGACAAGGAATGGGATCCCAAGATGGACGTCGAGAAGCGCAAGGATTACTACGCGTCCTGGAAGAAGGCGGTCACCCGCACCTTCGACTGGGTCGAGCACAAGTAGCACCTGCACCAAGACGTCAGCGCACGGGTTCCCGATCATGCCTCTTCCTGAGGTTCTTGGCCGGGAACCCTGGCGGGACGAAACCGATCCCGAGCAGCTTCTTCGGAATCCGGATCTGTGCAAATGAAGCCTGACCATACCGCTGGCTTGTCCGCACAACAGGCCATGTCCTTAAGACCGGGACCACAGCCCGGCACAATCGAATAGCGAAGAAGCAAACGGGTTTGAGACTGGAGAGCCGTGCTCAGGGACTTTCGCAACGATGCGAAGGTTCCTTGGGGACGGCTTTCCTTTGATTTGAAAAGATCGAAGGGAGGTACCACTTGTTCGACATCACCATCATCGGTGGCGGCGTCGTTGGATGTCTCATCGGGAGGGAGCTGAGCCGCTGCCAGGCCAGGGTCCTGCTCGTGGAGAAGGACAGCGAGGTCGCGAACGGCACCACCAAGGCCAACAGCGCCATCGTCCACGCGGGGTTCGACTGCAAGCCGGGAACCCTGAAGGGGAAGTTCAACGTGGAAGGCAACGCCATGTTCGACCGCGTCTGCGGTGAACTCAGCGTGCCCTTCAAGCGCAACGGCTCCCTGGTGGTCGCGTTCTCCGAAGAGGAACTCCCGGAGCTCTACAACCTGGAGAAGAAGGGCAAGCAGAATGGCGTCCCGGGTCTCGAGCTGCTCAGCGGCGACGAGGTGCGCAAGCGTGAGCCCCACCTCTCCAAGACCATCGTGGAAGCCCTCTATGCACCCACGGGCGGGATCGTGGCCCCCTGGGATCTGGCCATCGCGGCGGCCGAGAATGCCATGGACAACGGCATGGAACTCCGGGTCGACACGGAAGTGATCGGTATCGAGAGGATCGATGGCGGCTACCGGCTGCAGACCGACACGGGCGAGGCCATCGAGACCCGCGTGGTCATCAACTGCGCCGGCCTCTACTCCGACCGCATCCACAACATGGTGTCCGAGCCATGCTTCAAGATCATTCCCCGCCGCGGGGAATATTTCGTGCTGGACAAGAGTGAAGGCAATCACGTGAGCCACACGATCTTCCAGTGCCCCACACCGAATGGGAAAGGTGTCCTGATCTCTCCGTCGGTCCACGGCAACTTGATCGTGGGGCCCAACGCGGAGCAGGTGGAGACCGTCGAGCACGTGGAGACCACCGCCGCGGGCCTGAAGTCCGTGCGGGAGGCCGCCACCAAGTCGAGCCCTGACGTGGCCTATGCCGCCGTCATCACGTCCTTTGCCGGGCTGCGCTCCACGCCGGATACGGGCGACTTCATCATCGGCGAGGCCAAGGATGCGCCGGGCTTCTTCGACGTGGCCGGCATCGAGTCCCCCGGCCTCACCTCGGCCCCGGCCATCGCCGTGCATGTGGCAGGCCTGGTCCGTGCCTATCTCGGAAATCCGGCCTCCAAGGCCGACTTCAATCCCGTCCGTCGCCCCGTGCTGCACTTCTCGCACCTCCCGAACGAAGCGAAGGCAGCGTGGATCCAGAAGGATCCCCGCTACGGCCGCATCGTCTGCCGCTGCGAGAGCATCACGGAAGGGGAGATCGTCGACGCCATCCACCGCAATGCCGGAGCCACCACGGTGGACGGCATCAAGCGGCGCCTGCGCCCCGGCATGGGGCGCTGCCAGGGCGGGTTCTGCGGTCCGCGGGTCGTGGAGATCCTGTCCCGCGAGCTGAACATCCCCCTGACGGCGGTGCGCAAGGATCGGCCCGCGTCCGTCCTGTTGACGGGCCCCACGAAGACTGTAGAGGGGGAGTGAAGACCATGAACACCTACGAGATCATCGTCGTGGGCGGCGGGCCGGCGGGCCTGGCCGCCGCCATCGAGGCCCACAAGAGCGGGGCCCGGAACATCCTCGTCCTGGAGCGCGACCGCGAGCTGGGCGGCATCCTCATGCAGTGCATCCACAACGGCTTCGGCCTGCACATCTTCAAGGAGGAACTCACGGGGCCCGAGTACGCGGAGCGCTTCATCCGTGAGCTGGAGTCCCTGGGCATCGAGTACCGCCTGGACACCATGGTCCTGGAGGTCCGCGACGACCGCACCGTGGACATCATCAGCGCCAAGCACGGCTTCGAGACCCTTCAGGCCAAGGCGGTGGTGCTGGCCATGGGCTGCCGGGAGCGCACCCGCGGCGCCATCAACATCCCCGGCACGCGTCCCGCGGGCGTCTACTCCGCCGGCGCCGCCCAGCGCTTCGTGAACATGGAAGGCTTCATGGTGGGCAAGCGCGTGGTGGTCCTGGGTTCGGGCGACATCGGCCTGATCATGGCCCGGCGCATGACCCTGGAAGGGGCGAAGGTGCTGGCCGTGGCCGAGATCCTGCCCTACTCCGGCGGCCTCACCCGCAACATCGTGCAGTGCCTGGACGACTACGACATCCCCCTCTACCTCAGCCACACCGTCACCAACATCGAGGGCCGAGACCGCGTCGAGGGCGTGACCATCGCCAAGGTGGACGAGAACCGCCAGCCCATCCCGGGCACGGAGATCCACTACGAGTGCGACACCCTGCTGCTCTCCGTGGGCCTGATCCCCGAGAACGAGCTTTCCAAGTCCGCGGGCATCCAACTGGACCGCGTGACGGGCGGCCCCATCGTGAACGAGTCCATGGAGACTTCGGTGCCGGGCATCTTTGCCTGCGGCAACGTGGTGCAGGTCCACGACCTGGTGGACTGGGTCACGGAGGAGTCCCGCAAGGCCGGCCACAATGCCGCCCGCTACGCCCTGGGCAAGCTCAGCGAGCTGGCCGCCGACCTGGCCACCAAGGCGGGCCAGGGCATCCGCTACGTGGTGCCCCACACCATCCGCGTGGCGAACCTGGAGAAGGAGGTGGACCTCATGATGCGGGTCACCGACCCCTTCAAGAACAAGTACCTGGTCGTCCGCCATGACGGCGCGATCGTGAAGAAGGCGAAGAAGGCCCACCTCACTCCCGGCGAGATGGAGTCCATCAAGATCCCCGTCGAGAAGCTGAAGGGCCTCACCGGCGAACTGACCGTGTGCCTCGAGGAGGTGGCCCATGAAGCGTGAGCTGATCTGCATCGTCTGCCCCATGGGCTGCCACTGCTCCATCGAAGAGGACGCGGGCGCCCCCAAGGGCTACAAGGTCACCGGCATCACCTGCAAGCGCGGCGAGGACTATGCCGTCAAGGAGATCACGGAGCCCACGCGCATGCTGACCTCCACGGTCCGCATCGACGGAGCTCGCCTGCACCGCCTCCCCGTGCGCACCAGCGGACCCATTCCAAAAGAGCGCATCTACGAGTGCATGGACCTCATCAACCACCTCCAGGTCCAGAGTCCCGTGGCCATGGGACAGGTGCTCCTCAAGGACCTCTTCGGGACCGGGGTGAACCTCATCGCCTCCCGCAGCCTGTAATCACCGACGTACAAAGGCCCACCCGTGAAAACCGTCCAGCGCGTCCTCTTCATCGACCCTTCCACGGGGTTCTACCGGCTGCGGCGGTACCCGCTGGGCGCCTACTTCGGGCCCGTGGACCTGGGCATCCACCTCTCCGACAAGTGGCGGTGCCTGAACATCGGCACCGGGATCTTCGCGGGCTCCATCCTGCCCGGCTCCAACCGGCTCGTCTTCACGGGCTTCTCCCCCTGCTGGCGCGGGTTCTACGTCTCCAGCATGGGGGGCGCGGGGTTGCCCTTCGACAACCTGGGCATCAACATGATCAGCCTGGTAGGCAAGGCACCGGTGCCCTCGATCCTCTACCTGAACCGCACCCACGGGGAGGAGATCACCGTGGAGGTCGTGCCCGTGGATGTCGTGCGGGCCTGGGAGCGGGGCCGGGGCGGCGTGTACG
>CAYZND010000138.1:0-8873 GCA_964479495.1 uncultured Mesoterricola sp. | reverse complement strand
GGTGGAAGGAGCTGTGGGGACAGGACCTCCGGTTCTACGGCCGGCGCGGGAGGGGGAACCGTGAAGGACCGGAACCCGGTCCACCCGATTGCAGCGGCTCCCGCCAGGGCCAGGGCGCCGATCCACCACCGCTTCCGGCCCGGGGCTTGTCTTGGCAGATCGAGGGTGGGGTCTAGGGATCCCGCCGGGGCCGGCGTGGGATCGACAGGGCGACCGGTGGGCAGGAGGGGGCTCCGCGGCAGGGCAATTGAACGGACCGGCTCAAGGGGCCCATCCCAGGCCAAGCCGTGTTTCAAAGCGTATCCAAGCAGGGCTTCCCGCATCGCCCCGGCACTGGGCCAGCGCCCCTCCCGTTCGCGGCTCAAGGCCCGCATGAGGATCGCTTCGAGCTCCGGATCCAGGTCCGGCCGCGAAAGCCGCAGGGGCTGCGGGTCCTCCTTCAGCCGCTGCACGAGCGTCTGCAACGCATGGTCGGCGGAGAAGGGCAGGCGTCCGGCAAGGGCCTTGTAGCAGGTCATGCCCAGGGCATAGAGATCCGCTCGTGGGTCCACCCGCTCGCCCAGGGCCTGTTCCGGCGCCACGTAGGCGGGCGTGCCCATGATCTGCCCGGTGCGCGTCAGCATGGCGTTCACATCCGTCTTGGCGACCCCGAAATCCGCCAGGCATGGCCTCCCTTGGGGGGTGAACAGGATGTTCGCGGGCTTGATGTCACGGTGGACCACGCCTTGCGCATGGCTGTACTCCAAGGCTTCCAGCAGCGGGATGGCCAGCCGGAGGCACAGGGAGGCATCGAACGGGATCTGCCGCTCAAAGACTTCCGAGAGGGAGGGCCCCTCGATGAGACGCATGGTGAACCAGGAAAGGCCATCGGTCTCCCCGAAGGCGTACACATTCACGAGATTCGGGTGTTCAAGGGCGGCGGCCACCTTGGCTTCGTTCAGGAACCGCGCCCTGGCTTCTGCATCATGGAAGACATCCACCAGGAACTTGAGCGCCTCCCTCCGGTCAAGGCTCCGGTTCCGCACCTCGTAGACGGACCCAGCGCCCCCCTGGCCCAGAAGCGCGAGGAAATCGTACTGGGAACCAATCCGATCGATCAGGCGGGACAAACGCTCATCCAGCAGGGGTGTTCCGGGCATCCTGACCGTCCTCGAAGTGGGAACATTCTAGCTGAGCGCAGACCCCGGCCGTAGGATCGAGGCAGGGAGAGACCCATGCTCACCTACCTGCTCTCGTTCGGCGACCGCCCTGCCCTGCCGATCGCGCCGGGATGCGCAGACATCCGCATCGGACGCGCCCCGGACCAGGACATCGTCATCGACGATCCTGCCGTGTCCCGGGCCCATGCCCGGCTGTTCTGGCGGAACGGGTACCTGTATCTCGAGGATCTCGGTTCCAAGCATGGCACCCTCGTCAACGGGAACCGGCTGGCCGAACCGCATCAGCTCGCGGACCGCGATGAGATCCAATTCGGCCAGTTCCGTATGCGAAGCGGGCGGGTGCAATCCTCCGCACGCGTGGACCCCGATGGAGAATCGACCCTCGTCCTGCCCGTGGAGGGCTTGCGCGACTGGCTCCACCAGGAGACCGGCCGCGGCCGTTTCCCCGAGTGGCGGGGGGTTCTTGACCTGCTGCACATCACCAGCCTCTGGATGCTCAACGGGTCCTCCTCGAAAGAGTTCCTGTCCTTCCTGCTCGGGCGCCTCTATGACCTTCTGGAGGCCCGCCGAGGAGCGGTGCTGATGACGGAGAACGACCGCCTGGTGACCGCCGCCGAGCGGGCGGCGGAGGATTCCGCTCCACTCCGGCTCTCCCCTGCCGCGCTCGAGGCCACCCTGCATCGCCGCGAGGCGCTCCTGATCACGGAACCGCGATTGAACGACCTAGGCCCATCCGGTACCGGTTCCACCTTGATGGCCGTTCCGATGGAACACGAAGGCGAGGTGCTAGGCGTCTTTTACTTCGACGGCAACCGGGCCCGGGGACCTTTTTCCGAGGACGATCTCCGCTTTGTGGCTTCCCTGGGAAACCTCGTAGCCGCCAAGCTGGTGCAGCTCCGGATGACCGAATCCCTCCGCGAGCAGGAGCAGCTGGAACAGGAACTCCGGTCGGCCGAGGCCTTGGCGCGGATCAAGGGCGAGTTCCTTGCCCACATGAGCCACGAGATCCGGACCCCTATGACCGCGGTCCTCGGGTTCGCCCATCTGGCGCGGAGGGAGTCTCTTTCCCCCCAGGCCGATCACTGTCTGCAGCGCATCGAGACGGCGGGGCAGGCTCTCCTGGAGATCCTGAACGACATCCTGGACATGTCGAAGATCGAGGCCGGCAAACTCGAGGTGGAATCCGTGCCCTTCCTCCTTCGGGAGGTCATCGATCAAGCCATCGGGTTCGTGGACCTCAAGGCGGCGGAGAAGGGACTGACGCTCGAATCCTGGGAGGAGGCGCACGTACCCAAAGCCCTGGTCGGCGATCCGCTGCGCCTCCGGCAGTGCCTGGCCAACCTCCTCACGAATGCCGTGAAATTCACGGAACGGGGACACGTCCGGCTTCAGACCCATCTTGTTCGTGGGGAGGCCGATGCGTTCGATGTGGCCTTCTCGGTTTCGGACACCGGCATCGGGCTCACACCGGAGGAACTCGAGAGGATCTTCCTTCCCTTTGAACAGGCGGAAGCGGGCACCACTAGGCGCCACGGCGGCACAGGGCTTGGACTGGCCATCACCCGGCGTCTGGCCGAAGCCATGGGCGGGGAGTTGTCCGCCACAAGCGAGAAAGACCTGGGGAGCACTTTCTCTCTCCGCCTTCCCCTGCGCCCGTTCCAGGGCACGGTCGACACGTCGGCGACCCGGCCCGCGCGACGGGAGCCGCACGATCTGACCGGGATTCGGATCCTGCTGGCAGAAGACCATCCCTTGAACCGGGAACTGCTGCAGACCCTCCTTCTGGAGGCCGGCTGCCACGTAGTGGCGGTGGCGGATGGTCTGGAAGCCCTGGAAGCCGCGCGCTCCAGGAGCTTCGACGCGATCCTGCTGGATGTAGAGATGCCGGGCATGGATGGGCTCGAAGTGGCCCGGCGCATCCGGGAGACGCAAGGCAGCGTGCGGAAGCCGATCCTGGCGCTGACCGCACACGCCCTCCCGGAGTACCGCGACCGCTGCCAGGAGGCGGGCATGGATGCCTGCCTGACGAAGCCCATCGGGCCTGCCCAACTGTTCGAAACGCTCGCGGACCTGACCCGAGCTCAGGAAAGACCTTCTCGCAGGGAGGTGGCCATTCCAGCATCCTGGACCCCACTCTATCCCGTGATGGATGTCCGCAGGGCCCTGGACGGAATCATGGGACGCGAGGATCTGCTGGAACGGTTCGTCACCTCGTTCATGGAGGAGCGTGAGCGACCCACCCAGATCCTGGAGGCTCTGCAGCAAGGGCATTTCGGAGAGGCGCGATGCCTTGCCCATGGCCTAATAGGCAGCTCGGCCACCTTGGGGCTCACAAGGATCCCCGAGGCTGCCGGGCGACTCGAAGAAGCCCTGGCTCACGGCGACCTCCCGTGGGAACCCATCTGCGATGAACTGCAGGCGGAGATGGAAACGTTCCTCGCCGCCGCATCGGAGTTCCTGGCGCAAAGGACGGCGAAGTAGCGTGGCCTGCCCCCGGGAACCACTGGATCCCCAGGGGCAGGTGTGCGGATCCAGGCTGCTTCTTCTTGATCACCTTCCTGGGAGCGGGGGTGTCCTGGGTCTGGGTCTGGATGGTGCGGGTCTCCACGCTCGCATCCTTCACCTTCGCCTCGATCTCCAAACGCCGGTTCCGGGCCTAGCCTTCGGGCGTCGCGTTGTCCGCGATGGGCTGGTCGGGGCCCGCACCCACGGTCTGCATGGAGGCCACGGGGATACCGGCATCCGCCAGCACCTTGGCCACCTGCTGGATGGCTTCCACGCCGTCTGGGCTCAGCTCGTTCTTCGCATGGGCGAAGTGCAGCACCGCCTGATCCAGCACGATCTTTTAGGGCGGAGGCGCCACCGGCTTCACTTCCTCGACGGGTGGCGGGGCGACGACAGGCTTCGGTCCGCCGAAGCGGTAGTTGGCACCAACCAGGAACAGGTTCAGCTTGTCCTTGACCCGCATGTGGAAGCCGTTGGCGTTCGTGGACGTCCGGGTGGAACGGCCGAACATCAGGTACTCCCCTTGGAGGGAGAAATGGTCAGTGCAACGGCATTCCGCACCCACAGCGAAGACGGGGCGGGTCTTGGCGCTCTTGAAATACCAGCTGTCCGGGGGGGTCCCCGGCTACCGTCCACTTATGCTGGATGCTGGGCTTGGCGGCGCCGAGGGTGGCGAACAGGAGCGCCTTGTCGAAGATGTAGCCACCGCGGCCCCTCAGCATGGCGATAGACGTCAGATTGTCGGTCTGGTCCACCGTCGCGAAGGGATCCGAGGTTTTCTTCACGGAACCGAACAGGTAGTCGAACTGGGTTCCGACGGGGGCCTGGTTGATCTGCCAGTCGTGGCCCACGGTCACACCGTAGACGGTTCCCGACTTCCGGTTGGTGTGCGTGTCGCAGGCGACCCAGTGATCGTCCCGGTCGGACCGGGTGGACTTCAGCTGGACGGCACCCAGATCGGCACCGACGCGCCAGCCCGTCCAGGACATATCCTGGGCCATCGCCGCGCCGGAGGCGACGACGGGAGCGAATGCCACAGCTATCGTATGCTTCCTGATTCCTTCCTTGGGCGGCTGGTAAGCACGGAAAGGGATTGGGTCGCTGGGCCCAAGCAGCGGATTCCAAGTCCATCGAGGGGCATTATCCGGCTCGCACACGGGAAGGAGCTTACAACTGCTTGCACGGGGGCAGGGACGCGGCCTCAGTAGGCCCCCAGCTCCTCCAGCCGGTCGTCGTCGATGCCGAAGTGGTGGGCGATCTCGTGGCGGACGGTGATGCGGACCTCCTCCCGCAGCTCGTCGAGGGTGTCGCACTCCCACTCGTGGGCGTCCTGGTAGACGGTGATGAGGTCTGGCAGGGCCTTGTCGTAGTAGTGGCCCCGATCCGGGAGGGGGATGCCGTGGTAGAGGCCGAAGAGATCCTCGGGCTCCTCCTCCCCCAGCTCCCGGGCCCGCCGGAGGTCGTTCCGGGTGGGGTAGTCCCGCACCACGACGGCCACGTTGCTCATCTTGGATCTCAGGCCCTCGGGCAGCTCGTCCACCGCCTCCCGGACCAGGGCTTCGAAGGCCTCGCGGCTCACGCGGATCATCAGCTGATCTCCGCCAGCTTCAGCCGGGCCTGCTCCTGCCGCAGCCAGGTGAGCTGGGCCTCGCTGAGGCCCCGGGCCGCCACCTTCTCGGCGGCCTCCCGGCACCGGGCGAGGAGCTGGCGGTCCCGCACGAGGTCAGCCACCTGGAACTGGGGCACGCCGGACTGGCGGGTGCCGAAGAACTCGCCGGGACCGCGGAGCTCCAGGTCGCGCTGGGCGATGCGGAAACCGTCCTGGGTCTCCACCAAGACGTGCAGGCGCTCGGTCTCGCTGCGGCTGATCATCAGGAAGTGGCTGCGGACCTTGCCCCGCCCCACCCGGCCGCGAAGCTGGTGCAGCTGGGAGAGGCCGAAGCGCTCGGCGTGGTCCACCACCATGACGGTGGCATTGGGCACGTCGACCCCCACTTCGATGACGGTGGTGGCCAGCAGGATCCGCGCCTCGCCCTTCACGAAGGCCTCCATGCGCGCCTCCAGCTCGTCGGCCTTGAGGCGGCCGTGGACCACGGCGATGGGCACCTCGGGAAAGCGGCCCCGGATCATGCCCTCCATGGCCTGGATGTCCCGGAGCTGCACCTTCGTCTCGTCGCTTGGATCGATGGCCGGACTGACTACGAAGGCCTGGTGCCCCGCGCCCAGCTCGCGCTCCACCGTGTCCCAGGCCCGCTCGGCGTCGTCGGGGTCCATGAGGCGCGTGGTGATGGGCTGGCGGCCCGGGGGCAGCTCGTCCAGCACGGACTGCTCCAGGTCCCCGAAGAGGGCCAGGGCCAGGGACCGGGGGATGGGCGTGGCGCTCATGACCAGCCAGTGGGGGTCCAGGCCCTTGCCCTTCAGGGCCTCGCGCTGCTTCACGCCGAAGCGGTGCTGCTCGTCCACCACCACCAGCTCCAGCTTCGAGAAGGTGACGCTCTCCTGGAACAGCGCATGGGTGCCCACGATGTAGCGGGCCTCTCCGGAGGCGATGCGCTCCAGAGCGGCGCGCTTCTCGGCGGCCTTCATGGCGCCGAGGAGCAGCTGCATGCGCGGCGCGTCCTCCCCCAGCAGCCGGGCGAAGGTGACGGCATGCTGCCGGGCCAGGACCTCGGTGGGCACCAGGAGGGCCGCCTGACCGCCGGTCTCGGCCACCATGGCCATGGCCAGGAAGGCCACCAGGGTCTTGCCCGAGCCCACGTCCCCCTGCAGCAGCCGGTGCATGACGCGGCCCGAGGTGAGATCCTCGACGATCTCCTTGAAGGCCGTGCGCTGGGCCCCCGTGAGGTGGAAGGGGAGGAAGCCCCGCAGGCGCTCCCGCAGCTCAGGGCTGGTGGGCACCACCATGCCGCGCCGCTTCAGCCGTCCAGCGCGCCGAAGGGTCACGCCCAGGGCGAAGGCGAACAGTTCCTCGGCCGCCAGGCGCTGGTGCGCGGGCGTGGCCCGGGCCTCCAGTTCGTTCCCGTCGCTGTCGTCCACAGGCTGGTGCAGCAGCCGCAGGGCCGAGAGGGTGTCCGGCAGGCCCCGGGAGAGGTCCAGGGGCAGCCATTCCTCTGGGGTCTGCACCTTCCCCAGGGCCTCCTGCACGAGACGCTGCCGCACCCGTCCCGTGATCGGCCCCATCTTGCGGTAGAGGGGGAGGAAGCGGCGCACCCACAGGTCCTCGGGGGCATCCGTGCCCCGGCCCATGATCTCGAAGGCGGGGCCGCGCATCTCCAGGCCGTGGCGTCCCATGGCCAGGGAGCCGAAGGCCAGGATGCGATCCCCGGCCTTCAGCACCCGGGCCAGGTACGACTGGTTGAACCAGATCAGGCGCAGGGGTCCCGTGCCATCGTCGATGAGCACCTCGATGAGGGTCATGCGCTGGACCCGGGTGGTGGTCTGGCGCAGGTCCTTGATCACGCCCAGCACCGTCACGATCTCCCGGTTCATTTCGGCGTGGATGGGCCGCCGGTCCAGCTCGGCGATCTTCACCACCGATCCGCGGTCGATGTAGCGGTACGGCAGGGACCAGAGCAGGTCCCGCAGGGACTCGATGCCGTTCTCGGCGAAGACCGTCGCGAAGGTCGAACCGATCCCCCGAAGCACCGTGAGCTTCGCGGAGAGCGGCAGGGTCGGAGGCGGGGTCGACATGGCAGAGTAACCACTGTCTCAAAACTTGGCGGGCTTCTCCAGCGAGGATCCCCCTGGACGACACCCTGTTCCGGACTTATACCGTGAGCATTCATTCCTTCCGGGAGGTTTCCATGCGCCGTGCCCTTCGGTTCTTCCTCTTGGCCTTCCTCCTGGTCCCGCTGCTCGGAGCCGCGGCCCCGAAGGACCTGGTCGCCCGCTGGCACGGCTTCTGGACCGCGCCGGAAGGATGGCTCTACGAGGCCGATGTGGTGCTGGCCGTCGATGCCTCCAACCAGGTGTCCGGCCCCATCCACTGGACGCTCCTGAAGTCCCCCCGCCCTGCCGAGCAGTCGAAGCTGGGTCTCACGGGCATCGAGCACGTGCGCGGCGTCTTCCTGCCCGAAGCCGGCGTGGTGCGCCTGGAGGGCTGGTCCCTGGATGACCCGAACAAGATCCTCGGCACGGACATCTACCGGCTGGTGCTGTCCGACGACGGCAAGGTCCTGGGCGGCATCACCTTCCACCACGGTCCCTGGAACGCCCAGATCCTGCTGCTGAAGCAGTGAGGAGGTCTGTCAGGTCTGAAGGATGAAGGCGGCGAAGTCCTCCACCGTGTCCAGGACGGCGAGGGTGTTGGCCTCCATGTAGACCCGGATCGGCGCGAGGCGGTGGGCCCAGCCCGCCGCCACCGAGGCCACGCCGGCAGCCTGGGCCATGAGGATCCCGGGCCGAAGGTCGTCCACCACCAGGACCGCTCCGGGGTCCAGGTGGAAGCGGCGAAGGGTCTCCAGCACCGGCCAGGGGTCCGGCTTGCGGCGGCCCTCCCCGGCTTCCCAGCCGAAGATGGCATCCGGCATGAGGTCGCCCCCCGCCTCGAGGTAGTGCCCGCGGATGATGTCCGCCTCGGAGTGGGAGACCACCACGAAGCGCCCCCCCTGGCTGCGGTGCGCCCTCAGGGCGTCCAGGAAGCCGGGGTAGAAGTGTGGGCGGCCCCGCTCCGCATGCTCCCGCCAGATGCGGTATTCCACCGCCATCTCCGCATCCGTAAAGGCCAGTTCACCCCGGAGGAAGTCCTGGAACCCAGGGTGGAAGTTCTTCAGGAAGAATCCCTCCAGGTCCACGGCGGGCTCACCGGGGCGCAGGGACGCCATGGCGGCCACGTGGGCCGGGTGGTGGATGGAGGCGGTGCTGTCCAGGGCCGTGTCGTCGTGGTCCAGCACCAGGCAGGGGAAGCGCAGGGTCATGGGCTCAGTCCATGTCCGTGGTGCGCTCCATCTCCCGGAACGTCGCGAACTCGCCTTCGAAGTAGAGGGGCACCACCCCCGTGGGGCCGTTGCGGTGCTTGGCCAGCAGCAGCTCGGCGGACTTGTCCTCCTCCTCGCCTTCCATCGTCGGCTTCATGCGGCGGTGGATGAACATCACCATGTCGGCGTCCTGCTCGATGGCGCCGGAATTATGGCTGACGATGCCGTCCGCGAGCCAGGAGGCGGGGCCTGGCACCGTGAGATCGAAGACCTGTTCGACGGCACCGTCCTC